>CAZYTE010000057.1:0-9649 GCA_964649425.1 uncultured Oscillospiraceae bacterium | reverse complement strand
CTTGCGCAACGGAATCCCGTGAACCATGTCAGGCGGGGAACCGAGCAGCATTAAGTGGTGTATTCTGTGTGCCGCAAGGAAGCCGGGCCGCTAAGCACACTGAACTTGGATGCAGTCTTGTCAAGGGCCGCGTTTATATTATCGGGAGGAGCTATCTATGTATCAGGCCCTATACCGAAAGTACAGGCCCCAGACCTTTGATGAGGTGGTGGGTCAGCAGCATATAACCGATACCCTGAAAAATCAGGTGAAGACCAACCGCCTGTCCCATGCTTATATATTTATCGGCACCAGAGGCACCGGCAAGACCACCTGCGCAAGAATTCTGGCCAGGGCGGTCAACTGCGAGAACCCCGCGGACGGTAATCCCTGCGGCAAGTGTGCTGCCTGCCGGGGCATCAGCCAGGGCGGTGTTCTGGATGTGGTTGAGCTGGACGCTGCTTCCAATAACGGCGTTGACAATGTCCGCGCCCTTCGTGATGAGGCGGTTTTCTCTCCGGCAACGGTTAAAAAGCGTGTGTACATCATCGACGAGGTCCACATGCTTTCAACAGCAGCTTTTAATGCACTGCTGAAGATCCTGGAGGAACCTCCCGCTCACCTGATGTTCATTCTGGCTACCACGGAGCTTCACAAGGTTCCGGCCACTATACTTTCCAGATGCCAGCGCCACAGCTTCAGAAGACTGGACAGCACGGCCATTGCAAAATCTCTGGAGAGCGTTGCAAAGCAGGAGCAGATGAATTTAAGCCCTGACGCAGCCGGGCTTATAGCAAGGCTGGCAGAGGGCGCCATGCGCGATGCACTGAGCCTTCTTGACCAGTGCTCCGCATCCGAAAAAATTGATATTGACGCGGTATATTCAGCCATGGGCCTGGCCGGCAACCGCCGCACCGCAGCCTTGCTGAACCATATAATCGAGCACGATGTTCAGGCTGCTCTTGAGATTTTCAACTCCATGTGGATGGACGGCAAGGACCCTGTCAGTTTGCTTAATGAGCTCAGCTCTCTTATGCGGGATGTGCTGATGCTCCATGTTGCCCCCAAGGGTGGGCTTGAGCTTATATCCGGCGGATATGAGCTGTCAGTTCTGAAGTCCTTTGCTTCAAAGCTCACCAAGGAAGAGCTTATCTGCGCCATGAATACGGTGCAGGAGTATGTGGGCCGTATGCGGGATATGAAGAGCCCCAAGACAGCTTTTGAGCTGTGTCTTGTTTCTCTGTGTGACAACACGGCAGGGGATAGCGTGCAGAGTCTGAGAGCCAGAATATCCCGGCTCGAAGAGAAGCTTGAAAACGGCATCCCTGTTTCCGCATTCAGAACTGTTGAGGAATATGAGCCCTTTGAGTATGAGGAGTCTCACCACAGGGAAGAGTTTGATATAGACGAAGAGGATGACATTGATCCTCTGCAGTTTGTGGAAGAACAGCCGGAGGACATGCTCTCAAGGCGTGTGGAAATGCCGAAAAGCGAAGAACTTTCCGATGCACAGGTTTGGAAAAAGATCTGCGACAAACTGAAGGGGAGCTTACCCCCGTTTGTCAGTCCCTATGTTGATAACGCAAATGAAGTCCGGGCCCGTGTTGATGGCAGTGTGCTGAAGATCGAGGTTATTCCCGGCTTCAGGTACACAAGCTTCAGCAATGCTGATGTGACTTCGAAGTTTGCTCAGGCGGCAAGCGATGTGCTTGGACGGGAGATGAGAGTTCAGGTTTCCGAACTCAGTGCCGGTCAGCGTGAAAAAAGAGATCTCTTGGAGCTGGAAAAGTTTCCGGAAGTAAGTTTTAAGAATTAAGATAAGATAAACGGAGGATAATAAACATGGCAAAAGGTGGATTTAGAGGCGGCTACGGCGGTGGCGGCAACCAGATGGCGATGATGAAGCAGGCTCAGAAGATGCAGCAGGAGCTGCTGAAGATGCAGCAGGAGATCGAGGCATCCAAGTTTGAGTTTACCGCAGGCGGCGGTGCGGTCAAGGCAGTTGTTCTGGGCAACCGTCAGCTGGAGTCTATTGTTATTGACCCTGAAGTTGTGGATGCGGATGATGTTGAGATGCTGCAGGACATGGTTGTTGCAGCGGTCAACGGCGCACTGAAGATGATCGATGAGAAGTCCAGCCAGAGCATGTCTAAGCTGGGCGGCGGTATCGGCGGCCTTTCCGGTCTGTTTTAAGGAATTATGGGGCAGTATTATACTGCCCCATTCAGCATTTTAGGAGGAATCTATGAAAACACCATGGACAGACAGTGTCGATCTTGACCTGCCTCTTCCCGAATATCCAAGACCCCAGCTTGCCCGCCGCGGCTGGCTGAATCTCAACGGCAAATGGAGCTATGCAATAAACAGCTCAAGCCGCTTTCCCACAAGCTTTGACGGAGAGATAGTTGTACCCTTTTCTCCTGAGTGTGAGCTTTCCGGTGTGAACAGAACATTGAAAAGCAAGGAATATCTCTGGTACCGCAGAGAATTCAGCCTGCCTGAGGATTTTAAGGGTAAACGGGTACTTCTGCATTTTGGTGCCGTAGACCAAACCGCAACAGTCTGGGTCAACGCCATGCAGGTGGCAGAGCATGTGGGTGGTTATACTCCCTTTGAAGCCGATATTACCGATGCAATTGAGGACGGCAACGTGAGCATCACCGTCAGGGTCAGCGATGTTTCAGACAAAAGCTGGCATAGCCGCGGCAAGCAGAAGACAAAGCGCGGCGGCATCTGGTACACTCCTCAGAGCGGTATCTGGCAGACTGTATGGATGGAAGCGGTGCCTGAATCTTATGTCAAGTCTCTGCGTATTACGCCTGATTTCGACAACGCATCTGTTGATATCTCTGCGGAAATTGTGGGCGAAGGCGAGGCTTATGCTGTTTTCGGGGGCAGGAGCTACCATCTTCCCGCGGCTGTTCCCGTGCCAGCTTTTGAGGCATGGAGCCCGGAATATCCCAAGCTCTACGGCTTTCAGGTCATCTGCGGCGAGGATCAGGTGCAGAGCTACTTCGCCATGCGCAAGTTCTCGGTTGAGGCCGATGAAGACGGTGTGCAGAGATTATTTCTAAACAATGAGCCCTGTTTCCACAACGGTCTTCTGGATCAGGGCTACTGGCCTGATGGACTTTATACCGCACCCTGTGATGAAGCATTGATATTTGATATTCAGACCGCTAAAGACATGGGCTTTAATATGCTGAGAAAGCATATCAAGGTAGAACCCCTGCGCTGGTACTACCATTGCGACAGGCTGGGTATGCTGGTCTGGCAGGACATGCCCAACGGAGGCGGGCGGTACAGCCCGCTGATTATTCAGGCTCCGTTGGTGACCGGTGTTCACATCAGCGACAGGGCACACGCCCTGTTCGCCAGAAGCAGCAGCGAAGGCAGAGAGCAGTACAGGGTGGAACTGAAAGAGATGATTAATCATCTGTATAACTGCCCCTGCATTGCCATGTGGGTGCCTTTCAACGAGGGCTGGGGCCAGTTTGATTCAAAGGAGATTTGTCAGCTTATCCGCAGTATGGATAAAAGCCGAACCATTGACCATGCCTCCGGCTGGCATGACCAGAAGATCGGACAGGTCAGAAGTGACCATGTTTACTTCAAAAAGTACAGGTTCAAGGCAGACCGCAAAGGCAGGGCCGTGCTGCTCAGCGAGTTCGGCGGCTATAACCACAGAGTTGTGGGCCATTGCTTTAATAAAAAGGATTTCGGCTATAAGAAGTTTGAACTGCCCGCACAGCTGGAGATTGCCCTTGAGGAACTGTTTCAGGATCAGATCCTGCCTGCAAAGCATAAAGGTCTTGCCGCGGCGGTCTATACCCAGCTGACCGATGTTGAGGATGAGCTGAACGGTGTTGTAACTTATGACCGCAAAATTTGTAAGCTTGCTCCGGAAGTGATGCGCGGAATTGTGGACATGGGTGACTGAATGCTGAGAAAAGCCTATTTGGAAATTACTAACATTTGTAATCTCAATTGCAGCTTCTGCCCCGGCACGAAACGGGAAAAGCGTTTTATGACGGTTCCGGAGTTTGAGTTGCTTGCGGGCAAGCTGAGGCCCCATACGGATTACCTGTACTTTCATCTCATGGGCGAGCCCCTGCTGCACCCGGAGCTTGAAAAGCTGCTTGGGATCGCAGGCGGCCTTGGCTTTAAGGTGATAATTACTACAAACGGTACCCTCCTTGAGAAAAGAGGGGAGAGCCTGATAGACTCTCCTGCTGTCCACAAGGTGAACATATCCCTGCAATCTTTTGAAGCAAATCAGGGCGGTGAGCTTGAAAGCTATATCAGCAGCTGTGCAGAGTTCGCGTGCAAAGCCAGCGACGCCGGAAAAATCTGCGTGCTCAGGCTCTGGAATCACAATGGTCTGGAGAGCCTTAACGAGGATATCAAGTCAATTTTGGAGAACTTTTTCCCTCAGCCATGGACGGTGAGCAGGACGAGCCTTTCTCTTAAAGAAAAGGTCTGGCTTGAGCCGGGCGATAAGTTTGACTGGCCTGATCTGAGTCTTCAGGAGTTTGGTGAAAACTGTTTCTGCTACGGCCTGCGGGATCAGATCGGTGTGCTGTGCGACGGTACTGTGGTGCCCTGCTGCCTTGACCATGACGGAGACATTGCCCTTGGAAATCTGCTTGAGGACAGCTTGAGTTATATTATGTCAACCAATAGAGCCAGAGCTATCTATGAAGCTTTCTCGAAAAGACAGGCGGTTGAAGAGCTTTGCCGCAAGTGTGGTTACGCAAGGAGATTTACATAAATTAATTGACATAATACAATAAACATAATTAAGTTTACATAAAACTAAAAACCCTCTGCATTTGCAGAGGGTTTTTAGTTTTGGTTTAGCCCTTGTAGCCAATTTTGTCAGCCAGTTCCTTAGTGATGATGACGGTTGCGTCGTGATGCAGCTTCATGAAGGTTGCGGGGCAGGAGGTGGTGATGCGGTCATTGATGAGCAGCTGGGTCGCAGCGTCTTCCTTGCTGCCGCTGATAATCATCAGCAGGCTCTTTGCACGCATGATGTCGCCCATGCCCATGGTAAGCGCATAGCGGGGAACATCATCGCGGCTGGCGAAGAAGCGGGAGTTTGCATCAATGGTGCTCTCGTCAAGAACCTCTTTATGAGCCTGATCGAAGAGCTTTTCCTGAGGTTCATTGAAGCCCAGATGACCGTCGGGACCTACGCCCAGAACCTGAACGGCGATCTCACTTCTGGCGAGGACTTCATTAAACTCCTTCAGATTTTCCTCAACATCGCCGGTACCCTTGGCAACATAGGTGTTGGCCTTATCAATGTTGATGTGGTTAAACAGATTGTCATCCATAAAGTATCTGTAGCTCTGGTCATGCGTGGGCTCAAGGCCAACATACTCGTCGAGGTTTACAGAGTGAACGCGGGAAAAGTCCAGACCTTCTTCTGCGCAGCGGCGTGCAAGCTCCTTGTACATACCCACGGGGCTGGAGCCGGTGGCAAGACCCAGACAGCAGTCAGGCTTCTCTCTGACGATTTTTTCGATGATATCCGCAGCAAGAGAGCTCTGCTGTGCATAGTTTTCGGCAACTATAACTTTCATAGTTTTGCCTCCTTTTCTGGAATGAAAAAAGTATATTCCAATCATATATAATCGTCAAGTTTTTTCGTTTTCTGTTCAAAAAAATTTTGCAGTTTCCTTCCTTGTTTTTCCTGACAGCAAAAACAAGGCAATGAAGTTTGGGATTGCCATCAGAGCGTTGGCACAGTCGGCAACTGTCCATACAAATTTGGTTGACATAATACCTGCAACGGCGGTGCAGATACAATATAGAAGCCGATAGACAGGCAGGGCAGCGCTGCCCAACAGGTAGCTGACACATTGCGCTCCGTAGAGGGACCAACCTATGACTGTTGCAAAAGCGAATATGAGCATGGCTCCGGACATGAATATGGCCGAGAGCTTTTGCCCAAAGACAGTTGCAAGCGCGTTTTGAAACAGCTCCGGCCCGGGTGTGGTATTCCAGGGGATACTGATTCCGCTTGAGAGAATCACAAGCGCGGTAGCAGTGCATATTACTATCGTATCAGCAAAGACCTCGAATATTCCCCACAGACTATGCTTGGCAAAATCATCTGTTGCGGCTGCCGCATGGGCCATGGCCGAGGAGCCAAGACCGGCCTCGTTGGAAAATGCACTGCGTCGGATGCCCCAGTGCATGGCTTCTCTCATGCCAATGCCGGCGGCAGCGCCCCCAAAGGCTTTGCTGTTAAAAGCTGAAACAACTATATTTTTCAAGGCTTCCGGCAGCTTGTGAGCGTAACATATCAGAACAATTAGCGAAACCAGTATGAAAGCAATGCTCATTAGCGGCACTAAAAACCCGGCTGCTTTACCTATTCTTTTTGCGCCGCCTGAAAGAATTATGTAAACTAATATTGCCAGAGACATGCCCAATATTATTCTGAATACAAATTCCTGTCTATCACTCATTGGAACAAACTGATTGACGGCCAGACTGACAGCGGATATACCACTGTTTGTCTGGGACATATTGCCCATGCCTAGGGCTGACAGCAGCGCAAACACTGCATAGGCGGCGGCCAGCGGGGCAAAGGGCTTTCCCAGGGCTTCAATGTAATACATCGGCCCGCCGATGTAGTTTTCCTGCGCATCTCTCTGCCTGTACTTCAGAGCCAAAAGAATCTCCGCATATTTGATGATCATACCGAACAGTGCTGTCACCCACAGCCAGAACACAGCCCCGGGCCCACCCATGGTGATGGCCTGAGCGGTACCCACGATGTTGCCTGTACCCACAGTGGAGGCCAGCGCGGTGCTTGCCGCTTGCAGCGGGCTTACAGAATTGCCATCCGTTTTTGATGGTTTAAAGGCTTCTCCGATAGTGGAGCGCATTGTCAGGCCAAAACGACGAAACTGGAGAAATCCGCAGCGCACCGTCAACAGTCCGCCGCATATAAATACACAGGGTAGAAAAATTCTGCTCCATAACAACTCATTGAACCAATTCATAATAATAAAACTTTCTTAAAAAGACTTTATTTACAGCCCTGTTTATGGTAAAATCTGCAAGGCCTTTGATTATATGGAACTTTGAGACGCTTAATGCGTCAAATAATCGTGAAAGGAGCAATTTATGAAAAGAATTATTTCTCTGCTTTTGGCAGTACTTATGATAGGCTCTCTGGGAGTCTCCGCCTTTGCGGACGAGGTAAACCAGAGCCGCGCTGTTATCGGCGCAAATCTTGACGAGGCACAGGTCAGCTCCGTGTACAGTATGTTCGGCCTGAATAAGGGCGATGCCATCGAACTGAAGGTCACCAATGAGGAGGAGCGCCAGTATCTTGAGGGCTATGTTGATGAGTCTCTTATCGGCACCCGCTCCATCTCCTGCGTATATGTGGAGCTGCTGCCCGAGGGGCAGGGCATGGATGTGACCACCAATAATATCACTTGGTGCAGTCCCGAGATGTACATAAGCGCCCTTGCCACCGCAGGCATTACCGATGCAAAGATCATCGTTGCATCTCCCTTCGAGGTCAGCGGCACGGCAGCCCTCACCGGCGTATATAAGGCCTATGAGGACATGACCGGCAAAAAGTTGGACGATATTGCAAAGCTTGTATCCACTCAGGAACTGACCATCACCGGCGAACTGGCTGCCGAGATAGGCAGCATGGACTCCACCTTTATTGTCAATGAGCTGAAGCTGATGCTTGATGAGACTGCCAAGATGAGTGATGAGCAGATCGTGGAGCAGATCAATCTCATCTCCCAGCGCTACAATGTAAGTCTGACCGATAATCAGGTGGATCAGCTGCTGACTCTCTGCCGTTCTCTGGAAAAGCTTGACTCTGTTTCCCTGAAGGCTCAGGTTGAGGAGATTCAGCAGACTCTCACAAAGGTCTCCGATGCAAAGACCAAGGTGGTGGGCTTTGTGGAGAAGGCAAAGAATGTTATTGTCTCCGTAAAGAGCTTTTTTGAAAAGATCGCTGATTTATTTAATTAGAATAATACCCCCTGAAGATCGAATAATCTTCAGGGGGTATGCAGTTTTTGTGACTCCGTTGATCCGGAGCTTCTCCTGTATAAAATTTGGAAAAAAACCCCTGCAAAAGAAGGATGTTATTCCATTCCTTTGCAGGGATTTTCAATTTTATACTGGTTTATTCCATTTATTCGTCGTCGCTGAACAGCATACGGGAAACGGAGAATGCCTCCTCCAGATCCAGGCAGAAGGAGCAGCAGGGGCAGACCTCATGGTCCTTCACAAACTGATCATAGTCCTCCTGGGACTTGAAGAACAGCATGGAGCAGCAGCAGCTGCAGGCCCAGTTGTCGCTGGCCTTCAGGTCGGAGTGGAGCACACGGATGCAGTCCTTGCAGGGCTGAGCGCAGCAAATCTTCTTATCCTTAATTACAATGCGGATAGCCACACCGCTGTTGCTGCAGGAAGAGGTGACAACTACATCCTGATTAAAGGTGAAAGCACAGCCCATTGCATCGATGGCGCACATGCAGTAGACGGTGCGGCCGTCGGCCAGAGAAACCAGGTGACGGGTGGGTTTGGCAGACACAGGATAGATGGAACAAACACTGCCGTCTTCCTCAATGGTCAGGGAGTTTTTGGAGCGCAGAACCTCCACAGCGGCCTTCTCTGCCTCATCAGCAGGTACGAAAGGCTTATGGTTATCCGCAATATAATTGATGATTTTATTGCGGAGGGCATTGTCCTCCTTGGTCAGCCGGGCGGCAATGCTGTCGATGATGATACGTTCTCTGTCATAATTCTTGAATGTGAGTTCGTCTCTGAAATTTGCCATGGGAATGCATCCTTTCTATCTTTTGATCTGAGGCGGTGTGAAGCGCGGGAAAAAATACCTTTTCACGCCCCACCTACATATATCATATGGCATACCGGTGAATGTGAACAAAATGTAAACATACGGAGGTTTATCAAATACTGCGTTAATTATATGTCTTAAATATCAAAAATATTTTTCATATACCACCAATCCACCGAAAAATCTGGCAAAAACGACACATGTCCCAGAATTGAGGTCAGTTTTATCGGAGTATCAGATTCTCTTCCACTTTGCGCCGTGGGGGATATCGGTGACTTCGATGCCCTCGGCCTTCAGCTCATCGCGGATGCGGTCAGCCTCGGCAAAGTTCTTTGCCTTCTTTGCATCCTGACGGGCCTGGATCTTGGCCTCGACCTCGGCGTTCTCCTCGCCGGACTCGGAAACAATGGTGAACTGGCCTGCCTGAACAGCCTGCTTCTTCAGCTCCTCGCGCTTTGCCTCTGCCTTCTTAATAAGGTCAAGGCTCAGAACCTTGTCAAAATCAGCGATGGCATAGAGCTTGGTGGCGTCATTGGTCTTGGCCTTGAGCACATCGTAGAGAGCGGTGATACCCAGAGAGGTGTTCAGGTCATTATCAAGACCGGTCTTGAACTTGGCCTGAAGTGCTTCCAGAGCCTCGTTGTCAAGCTCGCCGTCCTCCGGCTTGAGGGCTGCGATCTTAGCCACCAGCTTATTGTAGGTGACCTGAGCGTTATCAAGGTTCTCCCAGGAGAATACCAGAGACTTGCGGTAATGGCTCTGCAGGCTGAAGAGGCGGTAGGCAAGAGGATCGTAGCCCTTTTCCTCCAGCAGAGAGAC
>CAZYTE010000056.1:0-9757 GCA_964649425.1 uncultured Oscillospiraceae bacterium | reverse complement strand
CGCGCTGGGCGCGCTCGCCGCGGTAGACCTTGCCGATCTGGTAGCGGCGGAAGGGAAAAGAG
The DNA here is from genome assembly GCA_964649425.1 of uncultured Oscillospiraceae bacterium. Classification (GTDB taxonomy): domain Bacteria; phylum Bacillota; class Clostridia; order Oscillospirales; family Oscillospiraceae; genus Limivicinus. The sequence continues at coordinate 9,695 of CAZYTE010000056.1, read as the reverse complement.
AGCTCAGAGTAGTGGCCTGCCACATACTTTGCCAGAGGCACAGTGAGATCAAAGCGGAGCGCCAGATCGCTGTCCCCCTTATTGAAGCGGTATATCTGCTTTTCGGTCTCGCCGCCGCCCTTGGCCAGCAGCACCTCTGCGGACTCAATAACAGGAGTATCCAGCGGGGTGAAGCCGTAGACAGAGTAGCTGCGGCGCAGAATTTCCATCATGCGTTCCATCTTCATCTGGCTTGCGGGAAGCAGTTCCATAAAGCCGGAAAGAGTACGGGGAGCAACCTTTGCCATAGTATATGTTCCTTTCATAACGGCACACGGCGCGGCTGTATTTCAAGCCGCGCCCTGAGCCCTAAAGCTCTTTTTATTAGTTTTATCTGTTCTGGGGATTGACGATATTGCGCCAGTCAAGGTCACCGCGGCGCAGGCCCTGAACCAGAACCTCAGCGGTGGCCGCATTGGTGGCAAAGGGGATCTGGTACTGATCGCAAAGGCGTTCAATTCGGTTAATGTCATCAAAGCCCTTGGGGTTTGCGGGGTCACAGAAGAAGAGCACAAGATCGATCTCGTTGAAAGAGACTCTTGAACCGATCTGCTGTGCACCGCCCTGGTCTGCATGCATATACAGTGTAATGGGCAGACCCGTGGCTTCGGAAACCAGTTTGCCGGTTACATGGGTAGCGCACAGAGAGTGTTCTGCCAGTATACCGCTGTATGCTATGCAAAACTGAACCATAAGCTCTTTTCTTCTGTCATGGGCCATCAATGCAATGTTCATTAGTCTCCTCCGTTCAAGTCTTTTCTATTTAACAGAATCATTATAAACTCTGTTTTTTTAAAGTTCAATGATTTTTTACTTAAGCAGTGCCATTTCTGCCTCGGAAGTGTCACTGTAGCTCTGGATGTTGATATAAGCGTCCATAATATTGCGGGCAATGAACTGGACACTTGCACCGGAGCCGCCTCGTTCAACCACAACAGCAATGGCTACTTCAGGATCATCATAGGGGGCATAGCAGATAAAAAGACCGTCGTTGACAATATTTTCACCTTTCTGAGCGGTACCGGTCTTACCGGCCACGGTCCACTTGCAGTCCAGCCAAGCCTCTACATTGGCCTGGTTATCCCAGCTGTGAAGCACTTCATACATGCCTTCGTGTACAGCTGCCCAGTTATAATCGGCAGAATCCACCTCACTGAGCACCTCAGCCTCGCGCTCATAGATCTTTTCACTGTAATCATAGGTGCGGATAGCCTTGAGAATTGACGCGGAGTAGCGGGAGCCGCCGTTTGCAACGGTGGCGCAGTATTCAGCAAGCTGCAGCGGTGAGAAAACGCTGTCGGACTGACCGATGGCGGACTGCAGCGTGTCACCTATGCGCCACTCGGAACCGGCATAGTCCCAGTGGTTTTCACGGTTTGCCATGTTGCCCTTGGTCTCAACCAGCTCAATGCCGGTGGAAACACCCAGGCCGAAGTTGTGGGCAAATTCGCCCAGGGTGTCAACACCCAGGTCATTACCGATAGTGTAGAAGAAATAGTTGCAGGAGTCCTTGATAGCACCCACAACATCTTCCTCAGGGTGGGTATAGTGCTGACCGTCGGAGCTGTAGTTCCAGATCCAGCATTCAGGCGCGTAGCCTTCGGCTGCGTACCTTGTGAAAACACCTTCGCAGTCAACTTCAAATTCGGTGTTGATAATGCCGCTGCTCAAAGCGGCGATGGCAGTACAGGGCTTGAAGGTGGAACCGGGGGCGTAGGCGCCCATCAGCGCTCTGTTAAACAGCGGCGCGTTGGCCTCCTCCATAAGCTCCTGATAGTTTTCTATAATTGTGGAAACATCATAGGTAGGCCAGCTTGCCAATGCAAGGGGCTCACCGGTGCGCACATCCACAACCACGGCGGCAGCGCCGGTAATTTCATCTTTAAGGTCGGGGTTGGGAGTTTCGCCTCGGAGCAGAGCCTCAGCCTTTTCCTGGCTGCGGTTCTTTACAAGTACATTTACACCGCTCTCCAGAATTCGCTCCACCTGCTCCTGCAGGGCAATGTCTATGGTCAAATAGACATGGTTGCCGGGCACAGGCTCCTCCACATAAACTGTACTCAAAATGGTACCGGCAGAGTTTCTTGTTTCCATAACCTCGCCGTCCTGTCCGTGGAGATAGTCCTCAAAGGCATATTCAATGCCATCCTTGCCCACGACAGCGTCAGTGGAATAATCAAGCAGGGAGTATTTCTCATACTCCTCCTGAGTCATAAGACCCACATATCCCAGAATATGGGCGGCATACTCGGTGCCGTAGTCTCTGACATAAGCCCGCTCAACCTGAATACCGGCAAGCTTATTCTCCATAATGGAGGTTATCAGCTTCATGCTGGCGTCTTCAACAAAAACATATTCCGCAGTATTGATGGCGTAGCGCACATTGATAGAGTAGCGGATACCGGCAATGCGGCGCATCTCCTGAGCGGAATAGCTGTTGTCTATACCATAGCGGGTACGCATATAGCTCATCAGCTCTATGGCGCTGGGCTCCGCGGGCAGCCCCGCATCTTCAAACTCGTCGGCCTTGTCCTTGAAATACGCGTTGAGCATGGTGCGCTGTATGGCAGTCATATCTTCTGTATACTCAAAGGGCGGCTCCATGGTGATGGGCAGATCGTCTGTATAGCTGTCACCAAAGCTTTCAACCAGCTCAACCAGTTCGAGAATAACCGCATTGGGATCATCGTTGGCAAAGAGCTTGGTTGTGTCAACCTTCAGGTTGTAGCACTCCTTGTTGCTGACCAGCACTCGGCCGTAGCGGTCCAGAATATTGCCTCGGGCCGCAGTGGCTGTTACATCTTCTGTTTGGGTTTCGTTGCTCTGATTATAATACTTCTCTCCTTCTATTATCTGGAGCTTATAAAGGAAGACCAGATATATGGTGAAGACCAGTATCATAATTATCAGCATCGCCGCGACCCTTGAGGGTCTGATGGTTCTGTTCATCTGCTATCCTCCTGCTACTCTATCCACTTGGCGCTGGGGAAGTAGGCCAGCACCGCGGCAGGCAAAGACCACAGAGTCTGCAGCAGCACAGTGGATATCATGGAAAATGCCCATGTATCCATGACAATGGTCTTCACCATCTGGACGACCCCTGTGATCAAAAGGGCGGTAACGGCCGCGCCCATATACGCGAAGAAACGCCTGTTTATAAAAAACTGGGCAATGAAGCCCGCACCGAATGCCAGCGCGGGAAACAGCACCGTATAAGTTATGGTGCTCTCCACATAGGCCATGTCGGCAAAGATACCCATAATCAGCGAAAACACCGCGCCCCAGGTGGCTCCTCTGAACATACCCACTGCCACCGCCACAGCAGGCAGAAACATTGGGTACACACCGAAGATTTTTATACCTGAAAACAGCATGGTCTGGCACATCAGGGACAGGAACATGAAAAGTGCATACTGTCCAAGGCGCTTTATATTAATTTTTGCAATAATTTCTTTCAAATTATTCCACCACTGTAAAGCTCTTGATTATAAACACCTGCACCAGAGAGTCCAGATCGCACTGGGGCTCAACGATTCCGTATTCGATCTGTCCGCCGGCCTCGGTCTGCACATTTGTGATAGTGCCGATAACAAGACCCGCGGGGAACGCTCCGCCGGAGCCGGAGGTCAGGATCTCATCGCCAACGAAGATCTGGGCGCCGTCCGCAAGGAAGGTAAGCTTTGCCTTTTTATCCTGCATCAGGGCATATTCGCCGACAACCATGCCCGAAGAACCGGTGGTGCCAATGAATGCGCCGACGCTCATGTCAACATCGATAAGGGTGCTGACCGTCGCCCATGTCTCGCCCAGTTCAGTGATCTGGCCGACAACCGCGCCATACTCGGTAATGACAGGGTCGCCCAGCTCAATGCCGGAGCTGGAGCCCTTACTGATGGTAAAGGCGGAAGCCCAGTTGGAAGAAGACCAGAGAACTACCTTGCTTGACTCCATCTCATAGTCCGTATGCTGCTCTCTCAGGTTGAGCAGTTTGCGCAGTCTGGCATTTTCCTCAGATGCCTCGATGCCGTTTCGGGCAGATTCCTGAGCGTCCGCCAGCTGAGAGCGCAGAGATTCGTTCTCTGCCATGAGCGAGTTATACTCATACAGATATCCGTAGACACTGTCCAGCCAGTTGACCGTGGAGCTCAAAACCTTCTGTATGGGGGCCTTGACTATACCGGTCACATTATGGACAAAGCTGACCTTACCGTCTCTGGCTGCACTGCCCAAACCGATGAGCAGAGCCGCCGCAAAAACGATTACGCCAACCTTTATTCCGTTTTTTCTGAGATATTCTTTCACAATATGACAACTCCCTGCTCTTTGAGCATTTCACCAAGGCAGCACAGGGGCAGACCCATAACATTGAAGAAGTCTCCCTCGATACCGCGCACAAAAAGGGCGGCCTTGCCCTGAGCGCCGTAAGCGCCCGCTTTGTCCATGGGTTCATCCGTATCAATATAGGCCTCGATTTCCCGCTCATCAAGCTGTCTGAAACTGACCTTGCTCATCTCGGCTCTGCTGATAACAGCACCGTTTCTCACGATACTTACGCCGGTGTAAACCTCATGGGTATTTCCGGACAGACTCTGAAGCATCCGTTTTGCCTCCTGCCTGTCCCCGGGCTTGCCGTAAACCCTGCCCTCGGCCCATACAATAGTGTCCGCGCCGATAACCACATCATCACTTTCGCACAGCGCGGCCACTTCTTCAGCCTTCTGTGCACTTAAAATTTTTACCAGTTCCCCGGGTTCAAGACCCTCGGGTGCTTTTTCTTCTCCCTTTGCAGGGATTATAACGAGATCTTCTATCCCCAGCATCTCCATAAGCTCCCTGCGTCTCGGAGATGCGGAAGCCAGAACTATCCTCATTTAATCTACTCCTCTGTAATAGAGTCCGCGGGTCAGCACATTGGGCTTGTAATCGGACAGGCCCATATAGCCCTTTGCCACTTCCACACACTCTCTGGGGCCCTCGGTGGTGAACATCAGCCTCAGACCCCAAAGGCCCGCGGAATAAAGATCGTCCTTCTTATCCGCAAGGTAGAGCTTGTGGGCGTTATATATAACATTGCGGCAGCCAAACTCCTTGACCACAGGGAAAACAGAACCCATACGGTCGGAAAGCTGACCGGGGGTCTGGCAGCTGCAGCGGCCGGAGCTGTTTTTGATGATGCACTGATCGGACACCATCAGCGGCAGGCGGCCGTATATGATCATCTCGGTATCCAAAGGCTTTGCCATATCCTTGATCTGAGCTATGCGAAGCTCAAAAGAAGCGGTGGCAGACAGGAAGCCTGCACTGCTGAGCACATCCAGAGTGTGGGAATTAAAGCAGTTAAGGCCAAAATCTCCTCTGATCTTCATGCCCAGACCTCTCGCCATGAACACATGACCCAGGTTGCCAACCAGAGTCTCGTTCACGCCGTAATCAAAAAGCTTTTCAAGGGCGGCGTAGACCTCTCTTGCCTGATCGTCGGTAATAACTCTGGGCAGGACAGCCACAGGCTTGCTTCCGTTTTCTATAAAAGGTCTCACCTTATCAAAATGTTCTGCCATCAAAATAGCGGGCACATAGATATAATCCGGCTTCAAAGCAGCCAGCTCTTCACTGAGCTGATCCTCGGTGCGCACCTGAAAAATCACCTTGGGATCAGAAATCGCAGGCACATTTCTGGGGTTGGGAGGCATACTGCCCTTTCGCCTTGCGGGGGGCTTTGCTCTCTGCTCGGAAAGCTCTGTAACAAGAGTTCTCCTCAGCTCATTTATTTCAGAAGCGGGCAGGTAAAGGCCGGGGTCCGCCATGGCCTTGTTCTCCACACAGTTGTAGGGAGTGCCGCCGGTTTTGAACATCTGCTCGGTGAGGTAGGAATCGGTAATGCCCTGGCGCTTTGCACGCTCAGGCACGGGGCCGTAGGCTATGGCCTTGTTGCCGTCATTGTCAAAAGCAATCGCCTTTATGCGCTGGCCCTTTTCGGCAACAGTATAAAAATGCACATCAACTCTGCGCATCTCACCGTCGGCATAAGCCTTGCGGGTGGCGGTGAACATCTTTTCGCTTTCCTTGTCTGCTTCACCGCGGACGCCGAACATATTCTGCTTATCGCCGTTAAAGTAGCCCTGGGTAAAGCCCTGACGGGAGAAGGCCTTTTCAAGCATATCCATCTCTTCTTTGGTGGGCTTGCGGCTCTCCTTGATGGCCTTGGAATAAATGCCTGTGACAATGGCGGAGTACTCGGGGCGCTTCATCCTTCCCTCGATCTTCAGGCAGGCAACACCCGCGTCCTCCAGCTCCTTGATATAGTCAACCAGACAGTTGTCCTTCAACGACAGGGGATAATCGTCCATGCGGCCGCCAAGGCTGTACTGCAGGCGGCAGGGCTGGGCGCACATACCTCTGTTGCCGCTGCGGCGGCCTATGAGACTGGACATGTAGCACTGTCCGGAATGGCAGAAGCAGAAGGCTCCATGGACAAAAACCTCAGTCTCAATAGAGGCGTTCTTGGAAATAAACCTGATCTGTTCAAGACTCAGCTCTCTGGCAAGCACCGCTCTGGTAATTCCCATCTCGGCAGCAGCCTCAACACCTGCCAGATTGTGCAGGCTCATCTGGGTGCTGGCATGGATGGGAATGTCCGGCAGGGCATGTCTGATGGCCTTAACCAGACCAAGGTCCTGAACGATAAGACCATCCGCACCCAGTGCGGATGCCAGTGCGGCAGACTCCACCGCGCTGTGGAGCTCCCTGTCGTTCACCAGAGTGTTGAAAACAACATATACCTTGCAGCCGCGGATACGGCAGTAGCGCATGGCTTTTTCAAATTCTTCGTCTGTAAAATTTTTAGCGCCGCGGCGGGCATTGAACCGGTCCAGTCCCAGATAGACAGCGTCCGCGCCGTTCTGAACGGCGGCTATAACTGCTTCGGGGGAACCGGCGGGAGAGAGTAGCTCTATCATTTTTCGCGCTCCTCTATTGTGATATGGCATACTTACGCTATGATACAGAGTAATTATAGCATATACATAGCTATTGCGACAAGACAAATTTAATGATATAATTCACTCAATACAAGAAACATTCTGTTAAATCTACTTAATTTATCTTAAAAATACTTTAAGGAGCTTTTCCATGTCTGATATCAAAGCTCAAAACTTAATAAGCCCTCAGGCGGCGGACAAGCTTCTTAACGCCCATGACGGAGATCTGGCCCTGCTTTATTTGTACATCTGCCGCACAGGCTGCCGCGATCTGGAAAAGGCTGCGGACAGGCTGTGCCGAACTCTCCGGGATATGGAGGCTGCGGAAGAAAAGCTGCGACGCAAGGGGCTTCTGGACAAGCCGGCGCAGGTAAATAACCCGCCTGTCGCTCCCGCCCCCGAGCTGCCTCAGTATAAGGCAGAGGAAATTTCCATCCGCAGCAAGGAGGATCCTCAGTTCGCAGTTATTGTTTCGGAGGCCATCAAGGTCATGGGCCACAGTTTAAGCGGCAACGACCTGAAAACTCTTTTCGGGATCTATGATTATCTGGCCCTGCCCACCGAGGTTATCCTCGTTCTGCTCAACTACTGCGCAGAGCTTTTTGAGGAAAAATACGGCAGCTCCCGCCGCCCCTCCGCAAGAGCCATTGAAAAAGAGGCCTATGTGTGGGTCAATCGGGAGATCATGAGCCTTGAGCAGGCCGATGAATACATACGCAGCCAAAAAGAGCGCCGCAGCGGCATCGGCAGGATCAAGGCAGTGCTTGGTATCCACGGCAGAGAGCTGTCCGCAGCCGAGCGGAGGACCTTTGAAGCCTGGCTGGACATGGGCTTTGATGAGGATGCCATATCCATTGCCTATGACCGCACCACAGAACACACCGGCGGCTTCAAGCTTCGCTACATGAACCGCATCCTTGAAAACTGGCATGAGAGCAACATCCACACCGAGGCCGAGATAAACGCCAAAGATCCCCGCCGCGGCAGTGCGCCCGCTCCCGCTGAAAGCAGCGGCAAGTCCATCGACATTACTATTCTGGACAAAATTTAAAGGAGGTTTTCTCCATGGCATATGACGGTAAGCTTCTGGCAAAAGCCAGAACCAGACTGGAAGAAATAAAGGCCGAAAATCAGGCCGAGCAGAACCGCCGCCTGAGTCTCATATATTCCCGTATCCCCGAAATACAGAGCATAGATGCCCGTATGCGCAGCCAGATGACTGAGCTTGTACGCATCACCATTTCCCGCAAGGGAGATGTGAAAGAGCGTGTAAAAGCTCTGGAAGCTGAAAATCTGGACCTGCAGGTGAGAAAGGCCGAGCTTTTGAATAAAGCAGGTTATCCTGTTGAATACCTGGACGATATTTACTGCTGCAAAAAGTGCCGGGATACCGGCGTTTTTGATGGCGGAGTCTGCTCCTGCCTTGAAAAGCTCTACAACCAGGCCCTCACCGAGGAGCTTGGAACTTTGCTTCAAAACGGCGATGAGTGCTTTGAAAAGTTTGATCTGAGCCTTTATCCTGAAGACGCGAGGGATACCATGCGAATCGTCTTTGAAAGCTGTAAAAAATTCGCGGACAACTTCCCCAGGGTCTCCGCAAACCTGCTGCTGCAGGGCGGCACCGGTCTGGGCAAGACCTACCTCTCCGCCTGCATCGCAAGAGTGGTGGCAGCCAAGGGCTGCTCAGTGTGCTACGAGTCTGCCTCCGCCGCTCTGGAGACTTTTGAAAAGCAGAAGTTCTCCCGCAGCCCGGAAGAAGCAGAGGCCTCCGCCACCAGAGTCCAGCGTATGCTGGGCTGTGACCTGATGATCCTTGATGATCTGGGAACCGAGATGATAACTCCCATGTCAGTCAGCGCCCTGTACACCCTCATAAATACCCGCCTTGTAAACGGCAAAAAGACCATAATCAGCACCAACTGCTCCACGGAGGAGCTTCAGAGAAAATACAGCGCTCAGATCTGTTCCCGCATTGAGGGCGAGTTTCTGTGTCTGCCCTTTGTGGGCAGAGACATCCGCCTTATGAAGAAAGGAGTCTAAGCATGCAGCACGAGATCACTTCCGCAATTCCCCTTCTGGATGAAACAGGTTCTCTCACCCAGCCCGGCTACGCCAAAAAGCTTCTCCCCGTCTACCGCCGCAAGGATATTAAAGTCAGCCCAATGCGCATAAAAGAGTGGGACTATTACCTTGTCAGCAACGGCCGCTTTGCCCTGGCTCTCACCGTTGCGGACAACGGCTACATGGGCATGGACTCCATTTCTCTCCTTGACCTTGAAAACGGCTGGGAGATCACCAACAGCCCCATGAGCCTGATGCCCATGGGCAAGATCGGTATGCCCGAGAGCAGCGCAAGCGGCGATGTGCACCACGCGGGCAAAAATCATTCCCTCACCTACAAAAACCATGGTGATGGCAGGCGCACCTTAATTGCGCAGATGAAGAACTTCGGCCCCGCAGGCTCCCTCTATGCAAGAGTTGAGCTTCTTGACGAGCCCGAAGAGAGCATGGTTATCTGCACCCCCTTTGACAAGGCCGGCCATTTCTACTATAACCAGAAAATAAACTGCATGCGCGCTAAAGGCGAAGTGGTCTATGACAATAAGACCTATGTATTTGAGCCTGAGGAGAGCTTCGCGGTTCTGGACTGGGGCCGGGGTGTATGGACCTATCACAACA
>CAZYTE010000055.1:0-9843 GCA_964649425.1 uncultured Oscillospiraceae bacterium | reverse complement strand
GCCCTGGATCATAAAGCCGGAAATAACACGGTGGAAGATGATGCCGTTATAGTAGTCCTTCTTAACAAGAGAGATGAAATTGTTGACGGTGTTGGGAGCGATCTCGGGGTAGAGCTCAGCCTTGATGATATCGCCGTTTTCCATCTCGATGGTGACAATTGGATTGCTCATTGGTAATTCTTCTCCTTCATAATTCTGTCAATGTCGCGCTTGGTCTGTCGGTCTGCCTCGCTGTCGCGCTTATCGTGGAGCTTCTTGCCCTTGCACAGGCCGACTTCCACCTTAACGCGGCTGTCCTTGAAGTAGAGCGACAGGGGAACGAGAGCAACACCATCCTGCATGACCTTAGCGTGGAGCTTTAAGATCTCACGCTTGTGCATCAGCAGCCGGCGGGGCCGCACAGGGTCTTTGTTGAATATGTTGCCGTGCTCATAGGGGCTGATGTGCATACCGCGCACAAAAAGCTCCCCGTCCTTAACGGTACAGAAAGCATCCTTCAGGTTGACCTGACCGGCCCTTATGGATTTGACCTCAGTGCCTGCAAGCTCAATGCCGGCTTCATAGCGTTCCAGAACAAAATACTCATGGAAAGCCTTACGGTTATCGGATATTTTCTTTATGCCCTGCTGCTTAGGAGCCACGCATTTCACTTCCTTTCCAAGCCAGATAATGATACCACATGGGAGCATAAAATAAAAGAAAAATTTGTTAATAAGCGTTCCCGCTGCCAAAGAATAGACCTGAAGATTAAAAATTTATATTTTTTGTGAATAAAAGAACTGGAAATCTATAAAAGCCTGTGTTATACTTGCTACGCAGTTATGTAAATCAATTCCATTATGCAGGCGACAGGGGATCAGAAAATGGACTACACCGAGAAGCGGATAAGCGGAGAAACCAAGTACAAGGGCATCATAGTTGAGGTCTGTCTGGACGACGCGGAGCTTCATAACGGTGTGGCAGCAAAAAGAGAAGTAGTCAAACATCCCGGGGGAGTAACTGTCCTGCCTGTTGATGGAAATGGCGACTGCTACATGGTCAGGCAGTATCGCTATCCGGTGGGCCGCATGATGCTTGAGGCACCTGCGGGCAAGCTGGAGTACGGCGAGGACCACAGAGTCTGCGCAGAGCGGGAGCTGTCTGAGGAGACCGGATTTACGGCAGATGAGCTTATTTATCTGGGCGGCTTTTATACCTCACCCGGATTTTCCACGGAACTGCTCCATGTTTATCTGGCGCTGGGGCTTCACGCAGGTGAGTGCCACCCGGATGAAAACGAGTTTCTCAATGTGGAGAAGATCAGTCTGGCAAAGCTGAGCAAAATGGTCATGGACGGAGAAATTGAGGACGGCAAGACCGTTATTGCGGTTTTGAAGGCCGAAAAAGTGCTTGCTGAACGTGGTCAATAATAGTTGTTGCCAAGTCGGTGTGAATCTGGTATAATAAAACTTAGGTCTGCCGTAAAAAGGCCAGACAGCGATAGTATTGGAAGGTGCGTACTTTGGATAAATACGTAATTAAAGGCGGCACGGTGCTGCATGGTGAAGTTGAAGTTAGCGGCGCGAAAAACGCTGCAGTAGCAATAATCCCCGCGGCTCTCATGGTAAACGGTGTCTGCAGAATCGAGAATGTTCCTCCGATCAGCGATACCGATATGCTGCTTACCATCCTCAGCGATCTCGGCGCCAAGGTCAGATTTGTCAACAAGTCTACTGTTGAGATCGATTGTACCAATGTCCGCTATCAGGACGCTCCCTATGATCTCATGCGCAAGATCCGCGCTTCTTATTATCTTATCGGCGCAATGCTTGGCCGCTTCGGCGCTGCCAAGACCACTATGCCCGGCGGCTGCAATTTCGGCGTTCGCCCCATTGACCAGCATATCAAGGGCATGACTGCACTGGGTGCGGATGTTGATGTTAGAAACGGCTTCGTGTATGCTGATGCCATTGGCGGAAGACTCCACGGCGCCCGTGTATATCTGGATAAAGTATCCGTCGGCGCTACCATGAACATCATGCTGGCTGCCGCGCTGGCTCAGGGCCGCACCATTATTGAAAACGCAGCCCGCGAGCCCCATATCGTCGACCTGGCTAACTTCCTCAACTCCATGGGTGCCGATGTCCGCGGAGCAGGTACCGATACCATCAAAGTAAACGGAGTTGACTCTCTCCACGGCGGAAGCTACACTATCATTCCCGACCAGATCGAGGCCGGTACCTACATGGTGGCAGCCGCGGCCACCGGCGGCGAGGTTCTGGTAAAGAATGTTATCCCCAAGCACCTTGAGTGCATCAGCGCAAAGCTGAGAGAGACCGGCACCATCGTACAGGAGTACGAGGACTCTGTTCTGGTCAAGGGTGCGAGAAGCCTGCGCAAGGTCAATGTGAAGACCCTGCCCTATCCCGGCTTCCCCACCGATATGCAGCCCCCCATGGGCGCGCTGCTGTGCCTTGCAAACGGCACTTCTGTAATTACGGAGGGAATTTACGACAATCGTTTCAAATACATGAATGAACTGCGCAAGATGGGCGCAGAGGTTCAGGTTGACGGCAGAGTTGCCGTTATTGAGGGCGGCAGCCGCCTCAGCGGCGCGCTGGTTCAGGCTTGTGACCTGCGTGCGGGCGCGGCCATGGTTATTGCCGGCATGTGCGCTGCCGGAGAGACCACCGTGGAGGACATCCACTTTATCGAACGAGGCTATGAGAATTTTGTAGGCAAGCTCAATGCTCTGGGCGCTGACATCAGGATCGTCAGTTTCCCCGATGAGCAGGATGCCGCGGATAAAATAGTATCTGTTGTCTGATGAGAGTTTGCATATTTGCCAGCGGTTCCGGTGGTAATTGCCTTCTTGTTTCGGGTGAAGGCGGTAACATTTTGATAGATGCCGGAATCTCCATGCGCCGTACAGTATGCGGTCTGGCGCAGGCGGGCTTATCATTGCAGGATATTAACGGAGTGCTCATCACACATGAGCACTCCGATCATATTTCCGGGCTGAAAATGCTGATAAAGCACGCGAAGCTGCCGATCTATGCCCCGTCAAGGCTTGCCCGGGAGCTGGTGCGGCTTATGCCGGAATGTGAAGACTGCATGAATGTTGCCCCATTGGACAAAAAGTTTACCGTTGCAGGCTATGAGATAGATGCCTGCCGCACTCCCCATGACGCGGTGGAGAGCGTTGCATACAAAGTGGAGGGCAGGAAAACCTTTGCTCTGGCCACAGACATGGGCCATGTGACCGAGGATGTTCAGGCTCTTTTGCGGGGTGTAAATGCAGCGGTGGTGGAGTCCAATTATGACGAGGAGATGCTCCGTTACGGACCCTACCCGGTTTTCCTGAAAAGACGAATCCTTTCAGATAACGGCCATCTTTCAAATGACGGCTGCGCCAAATTGGTTTCGGAGCTTGCGGCTCAGGGGACCGAACAGATAATTCTGGGACATTTGAGTAAGGAAAATAACAGACCCGAAATTGCCATGGCAACAACAGGGGCATCGGTATATGATTCGGAGAGCAGACTTTTTTGCGCTCCGCCTCAGGGCTTTTTGGAGATTATTTTATAAAATGCTGGCTGTAAAATTAATTTGTGTGGGAAAAATGCGAGAAAGGTTTTACATCGACGCTTTTTCCGAGTATAATAAGAGGTTAGAAGCCTACTGTAAGTTTGAGTGCATCGAACCCAACGAAATCCGCTTGCCCGATAAGCCCTCTCAGGCAGAGATAAATGCTGCCCTTGAGAAGGAGGCGGCAGATATTCTCAGGCAGATCCCGGCGGACGCTTATGTGGTGGCCATGTGTGTTGAGGGCAGGCAGCTGCCCAGTGAGGCCATGGCTGAGCTGATAAGTGACAGGGAAAATTCCGGTAAGCCCAGGCTCTGCTTTGTGATCGGCGGGTCCTATGGCCTTTCGGATACGGTGAAAAAGAGAGCTGACCTGAAGCTGAGCATGTCCAAAATGACATTTCCCCATCATCTTGCCAGAGTAATGCTGGCGGAGCAGATTTACCGCGGCTTTAAAATCAAAGAAGGTTCAAAATATCATAAATAATAAGTTAAAAAGCATCTGAGGAGGAAAACAATGAGAAGTTACAAGGAAGAGTACCAGCGCTGGCTGGACAGCCCCGCTCTGTCTGAGAGTGAATGGGCAGAGCTCAACTCCATTGCCGATGATGAAAAGGAAATTGAAAACCGATTCTTCGCACCTCTTTCATTCGGCACCGCAGGTCTGCGCGGCACTATGAAGCTGGGTCTGCACCACATGAATGTACATATCATCCGTCACGCAACTCAGGCCTTTGCAAATGTGATCGCTGCTGAGGGGCAGGAGGCTATGGACAAGGGCATTGTCATCGCCCATGACTGCCGCCTTAACGGCCATGTCTTTGCCACCGAGGCTGCCTGCATCATGGCTGCAAACGGAATCCATGTCCGCATTTTTGAGGATCTGCGCCCCACTCCCGAGCTGAGCTTTGCGGTCATCCACTATGGCGCCACCGCCGGCATCAATGTCACCGCCAGCCACAATCCCAAGGAGTATAACGGCTACAAGGTCTACTGGTCTGACGGCGCTCAGCTGCCTCCCCAGAAGGCAGAGGCCATTGCAAAGCAGATGGACGCCATTGATGTTTTCACCGGCTTCAAGACCTGTGATTTTGATGAGGCAGTTTCCAAGGGCATCATCGAGATCCTTGGTGAGCAGACAGATGAGGTGTTCCTGCGGAATGTCATGGCACAGGCTATTGATGTGGAAACTGTCAGGGAAGTAGCGGACGATCTGAAGATCGTCTACACCCCTTTCCACGGCTGCGGCTACAAGCTGGTGCCTGAGGCACTGAAGAGACTGGGCATCAAGCATCTCTACCCTGTTGAGGAGCAGATGGTCATTGACGGTAATTTCCCCACCGTCAAGAGTCCCAACCCCGAAAATCCCGAGGGCTTCTATCTGGCGGTTGATCTTGCGAAGAAAGTGGACAGCAAGCTTATCATCGGAACCGACCCCGACTCTGACCGCATCGGCGTCATGGTGCGCAAGGGTGAAGAGTATGTTCCCATCACCGGCAATCAGCTTGGCGTTATCATGTTTGACTATATTATCAATGCAAAGCTCAGCACCAACACCATGCCTGAAAATCCCGGTGTTGTCACCAGCATTGTTTCCACCGGCATGACAAGGGCTATTGCCGAGAAGAACAATATCCATTTTGAGGATACCTTTACCGGCTTTAAGTTTATGGCGGAGCGTATTGCCCAGTGGGAGGCTGCAAACAGCCACAAGTACATTTTCTCCTTTGAGGAGAGCTATGGCTACATGGTGGGCGATTATGTCCGCGATAAGGATGCTGTCACTGCCGCGATGCTGGTTGCCGAGATGGCAGCCCACTATCACAAGAAGGGCATGACCCTGCTTGACGCTATGAATGCCCTGTACGAGAAATACGGCTGGTTCATGGAGCGTACCATCAACCTTGTAATGCCCGGTCTTGATGGTCTGCAGAAGATGCAGGCTCTCATGGCACAGCTGCGCAGCCAGCCTCCCATGGAGATGGCCGGTGAAGAGGTCCTCCGCCTGCGCGATTATAAGGACGGCACTATCCTTGTAAACGGCCTTGGCAAGGTGGATAAGACTCCCATCTTCGGCTCCGATGTGCTCTACTTTGAAATGGCGGACGGCTGCAGCTTCATTATCCGTCCCTCCGGAACCGAGCCCAAGATCAAGATCTACCTGCTGGTCCGTGGTGAAAGCGAGGAGCAGTGCATGGAGCGTCTGGAGAAATACCACAAGTTTGCAAACAGCCTAAATGAATAATTGAGCCGCAATATAGGAAAGAACGGCTGAGAATAAAGCACTCAGGAAGCGCCCTGCAAAATGCAGGGTGCTTTTTATATCTGTGTCGGATATGAGAGCCAAGGTCTGAAAGTGTACGGATATCCCGCCCCAGCCCAGAATCGCGGCCGCCAGAGAAATGTTGACCGGCAGCGGATCCAGCCCACGCATCAGGCCCGCCGCGCTGCCAAGCTCAAAGATGCCGCTGAGGGCGGCTCTGCTCCACTGAGTTTCAAAGCCTGTCAGTGCGGACAGGCCCTTTGCCATGGCAGACAGAAATCCGTTTGCGTCAAGCAGCCCGGTAAAAACCGTAAAGCAGACTACGAAACCGCATACATTCAGCACCGATATAACTGCCTGTCTCACAGCCTCCGGCAGCGCGGCCGAAAAGGAGATAGCAGGCGGCTGAGGATGGGAGAACGGCAGAGGGGAGCTCTTTTTACGCATACACAGTCCGGTGAGGAGAGCTGAGAGAATATGGACAATATAGAGTAAAATACCGATTTTGGCCGAATCAAAAACTCCGCTGCCCACCGCACCAACAATAAAGGCGGGGCCGGAGTTATTGCAGAAAGCCAGAAGCCGCTCTGCCTCCTGCCGGTCGATGATTTTTGCCTCATAAATCTGGGCAATATAGGAAGCTCCCAGCGGATAGCCGCCGCTGATGCCGATGAAAAGGGCGGAGATCCCTGCGCCTGAAACAGAGAACAGCTTTGAAGCGGCAGACCCCATAAGCTTATCCAAATAGTATGGCAGTCCCAGCTTGCTCAGCAGTATGGACAGCACGAAAAAGGGAAACAGGGATGGCAATATCAGCTCCACACACACGCTCAACGCATATCTGCTGGCGGATATGACCTGCCCGGATGCAAAAATAAGCACAAACAGAGCACAAAGTGCGGATATAAGCGCAAATTTGTTTTTCAACTCACCGCCTCCTTATCCGTCTAAAACTATGTGCCTCAGAATAGATTTATACGGACAGGAGGTGGCGACGCTGAATAAATTGGCAGCTGTGGCACAGGAACTGACAGACCGGCTTGCTCTCAGCGAAGACCTGGTGTTCGCCTCGGCAAAGCTCACTGTGATAGCCGGCAGCAAAATTCTGGTGGAAAACCACAGGGGGATAATGGAATATGGCACAGAGCGCATTGTCATTGGCCTTAACAGGGGAAAACTATGTCTCAGCGGCAGGGACTTTACCATAGATGCAATGAATAAAAATGAGCTTCTTATCAGCGGAAAGCTTCAGTGTGTGGACTGGGAGTGATAATATGGGCAGAATATATGAGAGACTTGTGGGTACTGTCTGCGTGGAGCTGTGCGGCACACTGCCGGAGAGTTTTTTGAATGCCTGCGCACTGCGCGGTCTGGAACTGTGGGAGCTTAAATGCATTGACCAATACACCCTTCATATTCATGGCTTTGAGAGTGATCTGAAAGAGCTTGAGACAATTGCGGAAAAATGCATGTGCAGCCTGAAGCTTATTGAAACCAGCGGCGGCAGCAAAAACCGCGGCTTTCTGCGCCGCAGGCTATGGCTTATGATTTGTGTTCTGCTTGCTTCAGCTATGCTCGTTTTGTCATCATTGTTTATTTGGGAGATTGATGTGCGGGGCAATGAAACCGTATCCACTGCCACGATCCTCCGTGAGCTTTCCGCCTGCGGAGTCAGAGAGGGCTGCTTCTGGCCAAATATATCCCCGGAGGCGGTTCGAAGCAGCATGATGACGAGGATACCTGAGCTTGGCTGGATGACCGTAAATATAAGCGGTTCCAGAGCAATTGTACTGATAAACGAAAGGCAGGAAAAGCCGGAAATATACGATGAGAGCCTGCCGGCTAACATTCTTGCAAAGCAAAGCGGGATAATCCGCAGGACATCTGTAATGAACGGCAGCAGCCTTGTGGAGCCCAATCAGACAGTGGTAAAGGGTCAGCTTCTTGTGAGCTCAGCCATGGAGAGTATTGGGGGAGAGCTGAGATATGTATGCTCCAGAGCCAGTATTCTGGCTGACACCTGCCATGAGATCAGAATGGTATACCCGGTTGAAAGCCTGAAAAAGGGTAAAATCAAAAAAGCTTTCTCCAGATATGCCATAAAATTTGGAAAAAACAGAATAAATTTATACCTTAGAGGTAGAAATAATATTGACGAGTGTGATAAAATTATATCCGAATATAAACTGGGTGTTGATGGGCTTTTTGCCCTGCCTTTGAGCCTGATTAAAGAGGAGCTTGTCTGCTTTGAAAAAGAGGCGCAGGCCACTGATTTAAGTGAGCTTCTCTGCACTCAGCAGATTGCGAAGCTGCGGGAGAGGATCTCCGGCAGCATTGAATACAGCAGTTACCACACATATGAGATAAATAATCTTTCATATGTGAATTTGTATGTACAGTGTTATGAGGATATTGCCCAGAGCCTGATAATTTCACCCTGAGAGGAATTGCCATGATAGAGAGAACCATCGAAGTTGAAAGAATGGAGCATGTCATAAGCGTCTTCGGCTCCTTTGACCAGAACCTGCGTATAATTGAGGAGGATCTGGGCGTCAAGGTGCTGAACCGGGACGACACTATCCACATCTGCGGCGAGCCCGAGGAAGTTATGTGCGCCGAGAAGGCCATAAGCGGCCTTTTGACCCTTGCTGCCAAGGGTGAGAATATCGACTCTCAGAATGTGCGCTATATCCTCAAGCTTGTGAGAGACGGCAAGGAGCGGGAGATCGAAACTCTCGCCGGTGATGTTATCTGCATAACCGCTAAGGGCAAGCCCATCAAGCCCAAAACCATCGGTCAGAAGGACTACTGCGACGCCATTGCAAAGAACACCGTCACACTTGGCATTGGCCCCGCGGGCACCGGCAAGACCTATCTTGCGGTGGCTCAGGCTGTGGCGGCTTTCAGGGCAGAGCAGGTAAACCGCATCATCCTGACCCGACCGGCGGTTGAAGCGGGCGAACGTCTCGGCTTCCTTCCGGGCGACCTGCAGAGCAAGATCGACCCCTACCTCCGTCCTCTCTACGACGCGCTGTACGAAATGCTCGGTCCCGAATCCTGCGCCCGCATGATGGAGAAAATGACCATCGAGATTGCGCCCCTCGCCTATATGCGCGGACGTACCCTCGACGACTCGTTCATCATCCTCGACGAAGCACAGAACACCACACCGGAACAGATGAAAATGTTTCTGACCCGTCTCGGCAACGGCTCCAAGGCGGTTGTCACCGGCGACCCGACCCAGACCGACCTGCCGTACGGCAAAAAGAGCGGCCTGTCCGTCGCCATGCAGATTCTCAAAGGCATCGACGGCATTGCCGTTCACGAATTCACCGACCGCGACGTCGTCCGTCACCGCCTTGTACAGAAGATCATCCTCGCCTACGACAAATACGACCGCGAAAGAAAAGTAAAGGAAGCGGAACGCCACGAAAAAGAACGTTACCGTCCCGCAAACAGAGAAAGACGCTATGAAAAAGATTAACATAAAAATCACCCGCCGTCCGCGTGTGAAAATCTACTGGGCAAATGAACAGGACAAATACGATACCGGCCGAAAGATGAAAGCTCTCATCGAAAAGGCAATCCGCGGCACGCTCGAATGCGAAAACTTCGACCTTGATGTCATCGTGTCTGTCACCTTCACGGACAACGAAGGCATCCGCGAAAAGAACCGCGAATTCCGTGAGATCGACCGCGCGACGGATGTCCTGTCTTTCCCGATGTACGACATGGCGAACGGCGATATGCCCGAACCCGGCATGGACTGCGAACTCGGGGATATCGTCCTGTCGCTCGAACGTGCGGCGGAACAGGCCGTCGAATTCGGCCACAGCTATGAGAGGGAATGCGCGTTCCTCACCGTTCACTCCATGCTGCACCTGCTCGGCTACGACCATGTGAATTCCGAGGAGGAAGATGAAGAAATGCGCGCACATCAGCGTGTCATCATGACCCATATCGGACTCGAAAGATAAAGTCAACGTAAAGAAACGGAGTATAAATTATCATGACAA
>CAZYTE010000054.1:0-9897 GCA_964649425.1 uncultured Oscillospiraceae bacterium | reverse complement strand
TGAGGGCGTCAACGGCTCCGGCAAGCACAATAACTACTCTCTGGCCACCGATACCGGCAAGAATCTTTTCAGCCCCGGCAAAACCCCCAGACAGAACGCCCAGTTCCTTGTGTTCCTGGCAGCCTTCGTCAAGGGTGTGGACGAGTATCAGGACTTCCTGCGCTGCACCGCCGCCACCGCCGGCAATGACCACCGTCTGGGCGCTGATGAGGCTCCCCCCGCCATTATCTCCATCTTCCTTGGCGATGAGCTGAACGCTGTTATCCAGTCCATTATTGACGGCACCAGCTACACCGATTTTGAAAGCACCGCCATGAAGATCGGCGTGGATGTTTTGCCCAGCATCTCCCGGGATACTACCGACAGAAACCGCACCTCACCTCTGGCCTTCACCGGCAATAAGTTCGAGTTCAGAATGCTGGGGTCTTCCCAGTCTGTTTCCGGCCCGAATATTGCTCTTAATACCATTATGGCCGAGGAGCTGCAGCAGTTTGCCGATGAGCTTGAAAAGGCTGAGGATTTTGATGCGGCGTTACAGGAGCTGGTCTGCCGGGAGTTCAAGGCCCACAAACGCATACTCTTCAACGGCAACGGCTACTCCGAGGAGTGGAAGAAGCAGGCAGTTGAGCTGGGGCTCAGCAATCTGCCCTCCACCGCGGATGCAATGCCCAGGTATGTGAGCCGGAAGAACATTGACCTTGTCACCAAGCACGGCATCTTTGCCGAGGACGAGTTCCGCGCCCGTTACGAGATCCACATGGAGAACTATGCCAAGGTCATCAACATCGAGGCGCTGACCTCCATCGATATGATCCGCCATCAGATTTTGCCTGCCGCACTTAAATATACAGGCCATCTGGCAGAAATCATCGTCAATAAAAACCGCATTGGCGTCAGCTGCAAGGCGGAGAGACAGCTGGTTGACAGGCTCAGCACCGCCAGCGACAAGCTCTATGAATTTTGCGAGATTCTTGAGGCAGACCTTAAAAAGGTGCCTTCCGGAGATTATACCGCAGCTGCAAAATATTACAGCAATGTGATCATTGCGGATATGCGGGCGGCCCGCGAGCAGGCGGATATTCTGGAAAGCCTGACCGACAGGAGCTATTGGCCCTATCCCACCTATTCAGACCTTCTGTTCTATTGATTTATGCGGAGTATCCACTCCGCATATTTTTTGCCGAAAGCCAGTGAAAGCAAGAGTTTTTTGTTGACAAACAAGGCAATCGGCGTATAATAATGTCGTATGTCCACAAACATTTAACAAACTGTGAACCTGTGGTGAAGAGTTTATTAAGGTGTTTATTTAATTGTTGGAAAGAAAAGGAGAAAGTCTAATGAAGAATGACAGCAAAGCCATTGCAAAGCTGCTGAGAAATGACATCCTCCTGCTGGCAGTGTTCCTGCTGGCGGCTCTGGGTATCGGCGCTTTTGTTCTGGTTCAGGTCATGCCCGCGGTGGAAAGCGCTTCTCTCAAGGTACTCTTGATCGTTTTTTGCGCGGTATCCACTTTGGTTCTGGGTGGATCCATGGCAAGCGTTATGATGCATCTGCGCAAGAGGAAGGACGAGGTTTACGGCGAGGAACTGTATTATAAGGAACTTGCCCGTCAGCAGAAGGAGGGCAAATAAATGAAAAAGAATTGGAAAGAGTCCCTCATGATGGTCGTGGACATTATGTTTGTCCTGATCCTCTGCTTTGTTGTTCTGCTGACCACCATGCTGGTCACCAAGTCCATCGGCGGTACTGATTACTCCAACGGCTACACCATCAACTGGCTCATTCTGGGCGGTGTTGTGGTTTCTCTGGTGGTTTACCTGGGCTTCATGCTCAAGACCAGCATGAAGAGCCTGAATAATCTGGTAAACAAGTACTTTGATAATCACAAGGATGAGGAGGTCGACGCATAATGGTGGCAACTATTATCAATATTGTGGCATGGGTGCTGTGCGGCGTTGTCGGCTTCCTGCTCTTCGGCGACTTCATCAAGACTGAGATGGAGTTCAAGAAGGAAAAGAATGCTCAGAAGGAGGCAAACGACAATGAGTAATGCAACTGAGACTAAGACTGTACATACTCACCGCGTTCTTACCCCCATTCATGTCTGGGCTCTGGGCGTAGGTATCGTTCTGGTTGGCGAGTTCATGGGCTGGAACCTTGCTATCAAGCAGGGCGGCTCTCTGGCAGCTCTCATCGGTATGTGGACCATGGCTATGATGTATGCCGGCCAGGTCATGATGGTTTCCGAAATGTCCACCGTTATGCCCGAGGCAGGCGGTCAGTACACCATGGCCAAGTATCTGCTTGGACCTCTTGCTGCATTCAACGTAGGCCTGATGCAGGTTTTCGAGTATGCTATGCTGGAAGCAGGCGATGTTATCGTTGTCGGCCAGCTGCTGCAGTCTCTCAACCCCGACATTCAGGTTTTGCCCTTCACCATCCTCACTCTGCTGGTTCTTGCTTATATCAACTACCGCGGTGCTGAGGCTACCCTTTCCCTCAACTTTGTAATTACCGCAGTTGCATTCACCAGCATTATCATTCTGCTGGCCTCCACCAACTGCTTCAATCCTCAGGAGACCCTTATCGACCTCAAGACCCTGACCAACGGCCTGCCCTACGGCACTCTGGGTGTCATGGCAGCTATCGGTTATTCCTGCTGGTTCTTCCTCGGTATCGAGGGCACCGCAATGGCAGCAGATGAGTGCCGCAGCCCCAACCGTTCCATCCCTCTGGGTGGTATTGTTGGTCTGGCAACCCTGCTCATCGGCGGCACTATCACCTGGTTTGTCTGCTCCGGCCTTATCCCCGCAGGTGAGCTGGGCGATTCCGTCTACCCCCTGTATGAGGCAGCTCTGGCTACCGGTAAGCTGTTTGTTGCAGTAGCTCTGTTCGTCGGCTCCATCCTGGCCTGCCTTGCATCCGCCAATGGCTGCATCAATGACGCAAGCCACGCATGGGCAGCTCTCTCCCGCGACACTCTGCTCCCCAATGTTTTCGCAAGAAAGCACCCCAAGTACGGCTCCAGCTACCGCGCAATCATCTTCCTGCTGCCCATCTCTCTGGCATTTGCAATGACCGGACTTCTGGATCAGGTCGTCACCTTCTCCATCTTCTCTGCTCTGATGGTTTACCTGCTGACCTGTCTGATGATGTTCCGCTTCCGCAAGATGTACCCCATGGGTACCGTCAAGCGCAGCTTCATCGCACCCCTGTTCCCCGTGCTGCCCATCGTTGTTGCCATCATTGTTCTCTGCGGCATCTTCGGCCTGCATTTGAACTATGGTATCAACCTGATCTCCGGCGCTATCTTCTACCTGCTTGCTTCCATCTGGTTCCTTAAGCGCCGCGCCAAGTTCATTGACGAGGAGAAGTTCCTTGAGGCGGGCATGAAGAAGTGGGGCAGACCTCACAACATGTAAGTGATATATTCAAATGAAAAAGATCGGCATGTCCCATTTGGGACATGCCGATCTTTTTGTGTTCAGAGGATATTCAGCTTTCAGAATTCTCCTTGTACTCAAGCAGCTCACTGACAAAACAGCGTATGCATACAATTTTTGGTATTTTGTTGAGAATTAAGCAGAGGACTGTTTGTGATGAATAGAAAGAAAATACATATTTTTTTAGCAATTATTGCAATTAGCTTTGCGTTAAGTGGTTGCGCTTGTAAACATGAATGGCAAGAGGCTACTTGTATAACGCCAAAAACCTGTGCGCTCTGTGCGCTCACGGAAGGAGAGCCTCTCGGCCATAAGGCTGACAAGCCCGTTCTGACAGAAGACTATGTAAAGGCAGAAAGCTTTTCAGTTACTAAGTGCAGTATCTGCAAGCTTGAACTGGAGAGCAGTTCGTCAAAGATTGAAAAGCTCCATGATGGAAAAGTATTTCATCCCTCAATGGCCGAAATTGCGAAGCGGTATGAAAACCTGGCAGGTGAAATTGGCGGGACCAAACTGAAGGTTGAGACAAACCCGGAAGCAGAAGGAAGTTATGCAATGATTTACCAACTGCTTGGAAATGAAGAAGCAACACCTGCTGTAATTTATAAATTTAATGGAAATACCGTTTATGATACTTACGGAGCAGTAAAAACAGCGAAAAACTTTGGATTTAAAGCTGTTCGAGGAGATAATCTGCCGGGGTGCAGTGATTTCAAAAAACTAAGCGTTTCTGAGCAGGAAGAAATGCTGAAAGAAGCGCTTGGCGAATATATGGCATGCCATGTGGAGCTGGACAATAATGTTGGTAGGCATATGGCTATAGATAAAGTGCACGTTGCCTTTGAACTTAAAATGGGTAAATGGCATGTAATAAGCCAGTCCAAAAGCGGAGTGTGGGTGAATGATGTTAAGCTGGTTGAAAACTCACCAAAAGCCCTGGAAACTGGAGACATTATAGATGTTGCCAACAGATACAGAGTAAGATTTATGTAGATATAAAACGAATAAAGCAAAAAAGAACCATTTAAAAGGTGTCAGACCCGGTCTGACACCTTTTATTTTTTTCGATTAGATGTTATCATGAATAAGACGGAGAAAGGTGGTGAGGCGAATGGATGAAGCAAACAGCAAAAAGCTGGACGAGCTGGCAAGGCAGGTTCTGGAGATTTCCCGAAACAGCCTGCTTGTGAACCTGCGCTTTATGGACAGGGCCATCAGCAAGCTGAAGCTCCTGCCCTATTCCCATACGCCCTACTCCACCGACGGCGAGCATATGAGCTATGATGCCCGCCATGTGCTCAAAAGCTACAAGCAGGAGCGGCAGATGCCCGCCAGGGATTATCTGCATATTCTGCTCCACTGCGTCTTCCGTCATATGTATGTCAGCCCCAGTATTGACCATACCTGCTGGGATCTGGCCTGCGACATAATGGTGGAGTACCTTATCAGTGAGCTGGGGCTGGAGGCCGTGGTCACCAGGCGGCAGAAGATCCAGCGGGCAGAGATTAAGCAGCTGGAGCGGATGATCGGCGATCTGACCGCGGAGAAAATATACCGCTTCTACAAGGCACTGGACCTGCCCGGCATAAAGATGGCAGACCTGCGGGGAGCCTTCTATGTGGATGACCACCGGGTATGGTACATGCCTCCCAGAGAGCAGAAAAAGGCCATGGGAATGGACGATGATGAGCAGGAGCAGTCACTGCCCTCCGGCTACAACCATGAGCAGCAACTGCGGGAGGTGGAAAAGCAGTGGCAGGATATTTCCCGCCGTATGCAGATGGACCTTGAGGGCTTCGGAAAACGCCATGGCAGCAGGGCCGGAAAGCTCACCCAGAACCTCAGCAATGTGAACCGGGAGAAATATGATTACAGCCGTTTTCTCAGGAAATTTGCGGTAAGCGGCGAGGTAATGAAGATAAATGACGAGGAGTTTGACAGCATTTTCTATACCTACGGCCTGAAGCTCTATGAGAAAATGCCCCTCATTGAACCCCTGGAATACCAGCAGACCACAAGGATAAAGGACTTTGTCATTGCCATTGACACTTCCGCCTCCACCTCCGGCAAGCTGGTGCAGAAATTTGTTCAGAAAACCTACAACATCCTCAAATCCACCGAGAGCTTTTTCAGCAAAATAAATCTGCATATTATCCAGTGTGACTGCCAGATTCAGGAGGATGTGCTCATAAATTCCCAGCGGGATTTTGAGAAATATCTGAAAACCATGAAGATAAGAGGCCATGGCGGCACAGATTTCCGCCCGGTCTTTGCATATGTGGATAAACTGCGCAAGGATGGCCAGCTGAAGGACCTGAAGGGCCTGATATATTTTACCGACGGCTATGGGAGCTTTCCCAACAGAAAACCAGACTATGAGACCGCGTTCGTTTTTGCCGCTGAGGATTTCTACGATAAGGATGTTCCCCCCTGGGCCATAAAGCTCATTTTGAGGGAGGAGGATGTGTAATGGCATATATCGGCGATTTCCTTGTGGAAAACGGCGTGATGAGGCGCTACATCGGCACCGGCGGCCAGGTCACAATACCGGACTGTGTTACTGAAATTGGTGAATCTTCCTTTATAAACTGCTCGGGAGTTACCGGGGTCATCATGCAGGAGGGCGTGCAGATCATCCGCAATGCGGCCTTTTCATGGCGCACCGGCATCCTGAGCGTTACCATGCCCCACAGCCTGCGCGTTATTGAAGAGGGGGCCTTTGAGGGCTGCGGCGGCCTGCGCCATGTGGTGATTCCTGAGGGTGTAAGAGATATCCACTGCGCCGCCTTTCACGGCTGTGATCTGCTGCAGACCATAGAGATACCCCGAAGCCTTGAAAGCTATGAAGATTTCATTGAGGAATACAGGAACATTGCTATAAAAGCCCCCCGTATTCCCCTGCGGGATATACCCGATGCCTATAAAAACAAAGCGGCCCACGGCTATGCATGGCTGATAGCTGAGGAACGGGAGCTGGATGAGGAAATTCATGCAGAGTATTCCCGATATATCAGAGATAACAGAAAAGAATTCTACGGTCCTGCCATGAACAGTATGCCGCTGATGCAGTATCTGATGAAGGAAGAGCTCATCGGCAGGGAAGATGTGGAGAAAATGGTTTCTGATGCCTCCGAAGCCAATGATTTTGACCTGACGGCCAGCCTTTTGAACTACCTGTCCACCCTCATGGGCAGGGAACAGCCCAAGCGGGAAGATGAAAAACTGATTGACGAACTCTGGGAGTTTTAGATATGAATATTAAAGAAGCAAAAGAACAGATACAGAACGCCATGAAGGCCTATTTCACCAAAAACAAGTTCGGTGAATATGTTATCCCTATTGAAAAGCAGCGCCCCATATTCCTCATGGGCCCTCCGGGCATAGGCAAGACTGCCATCATGGAGCAGGTGGCTCAGGAGCTTGGCGTGGGGCTGGTCAGCTATTCCATGACCCATCACACCCGCCAGTCCGCTCTGGGTCTGCCCTATATAGAGAGCAAGAATTACGGCGGCAAAGAATATCAGGTGTCCGAGTATACCATGAGCGAGATCCTGGCCTCGGTCTATGACATGATGGAGGAGAGCGGCCTGCAGGAGGGCATACTGTTTCTGGACGAGATAAACTGCATTTCCGAGACCCTGTCTCCCGCCATGCTGCAGTTTCTGCAGTATAAGATCTTCGGCAGGCACAAGGTGCCTGCGGGCTGGATAGTGGTCACCGCCGGCAATCCCCCGGAGTATAACAAGTCTGTAAGGGAGTTTGATATTGTCACCTGGGACCGCCTCAAGCGCATCGATGTGGAGCCGGACTACGATGTGTGGAAGGAATATGCCTACAAAAAGGGCGTCCATGCCGCAATTCTCAGTTATCTGGACATCAGAAAAGGCGATTTTTATAAAATCGAGACCACGGTTGACGGTCTCAGCTTTGTTACAGCCCGCGGCTGGTCTGATCTTTCCGACATGATAAAGCTCTATGAGGAGCATGAGATCGCTGTTGATGAAAAGCTCATCAGCCAGTATTTGCAGAATGAGAAGATCGCCCGGGAGTTTGCGGTGTACTATGACCTTTTCAACAAGTACCGCTCTGACTATCAGGTGGATAAAATTCTGGCAGGTAATGCGCCTTTTGAGATAAAGCAGAGAGCCAGGGAGGCCAAGTTTGATGAACGGCTGTCCTTATTGAGTCTGCTGATGGAAACTGTCAGCAGCGAGACTCAGGAGCTTTACAATGACGAGCAGGCGTTAAAGGAGGTGCTGGAAGCTCTCAAGAGCATCAAGGCCGCCATTGTCTCCGGAACTGCTGCCGAAGCTGCCCTTGCCGATCAGCTCGAAAAGCTGAATAAGCAGCTGGAGACCGGCAAGCTGGTGTCCAACCTTTCTGCCGAGCGGGAGTATGCCTGCAGAGAGGCCGTTCTTCAGCTTGAAAAGATGCGGGCTGTGCTGAAAGAGGCAGAACCTGAGGATGGGGAGACTGCCTTTAAAATGCTCAGACCCGTCTTTGATGAAAAGTCAGCCCGGCTCAAAGATCAGGCTGAGAAGACCGGCGGGAAAATGTCCAATATGTTCCGCTTCTGCGAAGCAGCCTTTGAGAGCGGGCAGGAGCTTATCATCCTTGTGACAGAGCTTACCGCCAACCGCCACAGCGCCCACTTTATAAGCCGCTACGGTTGTGATGAATACTTTGCCCACAACAAGGAGCTTTTGTTCTACGAGCGCCAGCGCGAGATAGTAACTGCTCTGGAAAATCTTGAGCTGTAAAGAAAAAGATGGCAGACCTTTTGGCCTGCCATCTTTTGATTCTGATTAAAGCTGAGACTTGACAACTTCAATTGCCTCAATGAACCAGTTATAATATGTGGTCAGCTGATAACGCTGATCCAGTGTGGAGAAAATGCGCTCAAACTCTGCGCCGGTCAGCAGGCCCACGCCGATGAATACAGCGCCCAGCACTATGGCCGCAAAGCTGATTGCGGTAACTATC
Source organism: uncultured Oscillospiraceae bacterium (assembly GCA_964649425.1). Taxonomy (GTDB): domain Bacteria; phylum Bacillota; class Clostridia; order Oscillospirales; family Oscillospiraceae; genus Limivicinus. The sequence continues at coordinate 1,471 of CAZYTE010000054.1, read as the reverse complement.
TTCCAGCCCTTAGCCATTTACAGGCACCTCCTTGTAGCAGCATCTTGCACCCAGATTTACCACTGCCTTGATAAGACCCACCATTGCACCGCCGATAAACCAGATGAACAGCCAGAACAGGATGAGGCCCACAGCGGAGATGATCAAAGCTGTGCCGAGGACCACCAGCATGTCCGCAAATACCGCAAAACCGCTGAAGGCAGCAACAAAACTGGCAGAGCCGGTCATAATGACGGCGGCTGCCAGAGCAGCCACAAGAACCGTGGGTATCAGCAGCAGGGCAATGCCTGCAATGGTCACGGGGATAGCCGCAATGATGTACAAAATGAGAAGAAATACTTTGGGCTTTCTGACTGTCGCAGTGGGAACGGAAACCTTCTCAGGGATACTGGGAGCCTCGGTCACAGCGGCGATCTCAGTCTGGACCTCCTCTGCAAGCTCAGTATCCTCGGGCGCTTCCACTGGAGCCTCCGCCGTCTCCCCGACAGGCTCCTCAGTCTCGTCTGCTTTATCTGCAGCGGCGTGGACCAGCTCGCTCTCGTCAATGGCGAAAGAAGCAAGGAAAGCATCAACCGCGTCTGCAGGTTCGGATTCTGCCACAGGCTCTTCTGCAAACCGGACTTCCTCAGCAGGTTCCGCCGGGGTTTCAGCTGCTTCAAACTCAGCCTCCGGTTCCACGGCCCATGCATCGCCTTCAAAGAGACTCAGCTGATCGTCCAGAACCGTAGATACAGGCTCCTGACTGTCCATAACACCCTGGCGGGCCGCGGCCTGATAGATCTCATCGATGGCCAGCACAAAGCCGGGCAGCTCCACATCATCTTCCACGCCGTCTTCCTCTCTGCTGAGGGTGTGCACCTGCAGGGAGCTCTCCTTTGCGTCATAGGCCCTGGCAATGACAACAGCCTGACGGGTGGGGGAGACAAGCACCTGCATCAGGGCGTGCTCGTCCTGTGCGCTGTCAAACATGGCGTCGTACATATTCAGAGCCTGCTGCCTGTCCTCCTCGTACATGAAGGTCAGCAGTCTGCCAAGCTCTGCAAGAAATTTTTGCTTATTTATACAGGTCACCTCCGACCAATTATAATTGCTTAATCAAAGACATTATATATACTTAAAACAGCAAGGTCAAGGAAAAATTATACAGAGCTTTTTACTTCGAGATTGACAGAAGCATTATTTGGGGCTAGAATATATGTCCGCGGTAATCCGCGTTAATAACGGCGGGGCAAGGGCCCTGGCGAATGTGAGGTATAATTATGGCAAAAGAAAAAAAGGTTGAGCAGATCACCGATATGGAGGTAGACTTTGCCCAGTGGTTCACCGATGTTTGCACCAAGGCGGAGCTCATCGACTACTCCGGCGTAAAGGGCTGCTTCATTCTCCGTCCCTATGGCTATGCCATCTGGGAGAATATCCAGAGCGTGCTGGACGGTAAGTTCAAGGAAGGCGGACACGAGAATGTCTCCAT
>CAZYTE010000053.1:3624-9916 GCA_964649425.1 uncultured Oscillospiraceae bacterium | reverse complement strand
CAATATCACGCTTTTGCGAAAAATGTGGAGATTGAAGCGGTCAAAAAAGTCTGATAAGACTTTTTTGACAAGCTGAAAAAGAGCTTAGACCAAGACGGTCTAAGCTCTTTTTATATCCGCAGGCAGGGTAAATTCTGCCGCATAATGTGTTTCATCGGAATGGAGGATAAACTTGCCACCCATGTGGGAGATGATCTTCTGGCAGGTGCGGATGCCGATTTTAGTGCTCTCCACCCTGTCCATGGCCTTGGCAATGTGGTTTGAAACGCAGACGGACATTTCATTTTCACGAAGTTCGGTTATGACCATGACCGGGTAGTTTTTGTCTGCGTACTTCTTGATGTTGGACACCAGATTGTCCATGACCCGCTTGAGGTACAGGGGATCCGCCTTTATGCGGCACTCGCCGTCAAACTCAATGTGCTGGATGGAAAAGCCCTTTTCGCTAAGGTCAAATTCGGCCTCGGCCAGAAGCTGATCCAGAAGCAGCCTGCCGTCATATTCCTCAATGTTCATCTCCAGCTCGGCCTTGCCGAAAACAAGGAAATAGCGGAAAAGCTCATCGGTCAGATCCTTCAGCTCCATGGCCTTGCCGTAGGCCGAGGCGCAGAACTGGCGGCTATGCTCCGGGTCAGAGAAATCACTGTCGTTCAAAAGGCCCAGATAGCCGATCAAGGATGTCATCGGGGTGCGGATGTCATGGGAGATGGCGGTTATCAGCTCGCTGTTTGCCTGCCATGCCCTTTGCTCATTTCCCATGCGCTCGATCACCGAGCAGCGCATATTGTCCATTTCCATTGCCAGCATGGAAAGCTCATCCTCACCCTGTATGGAGATAGGGTGGTTCAAGTCGCCGGCACCGATTTCCAGAGCCTCATCGGAGAGCTTTATGATGCGGTTGGTAAGTCTGCGAACAAAGCTGAGCATTACCAACATGAATATTACACTGGCGGCGATGATGGCCGCGGTATTATTGAGCATGTTCTCTCTGGTGTAGGTGTTGTCATCAATGGCAATGTAGTACAGGCCATCGGAAAAACGCAGGGGATATAGCTTGCCGTGCTGCCCTGAGTACTGGGAGACCCCGGGTACTGTCGAGGGTTTGGGCATATTCATAAAGCTGTTTGGCAGCTTGCTTGAGGGCAGGACATCCTCCTCCCCCTTGTAAACAGAGATGTCCACATACTCTCCATACTTGTCCCAGAGGGCAATGGCGGCGCTGTCGTCACCCCGGAGATTTTTGCTCTTTACATAGCTGTTGAATGATGCGTAGATCTCAGCATTTCTGGAGGAGACAGAGGCAGGGCTCATGTACACATTCTCCACGATATACGCGCCTATGCCGGAAATCAGCAGGTACACAAGAGCCGCGCAGATAACGGAGAACACCAGCATATACATCATCTTGGCATTGAGAGAGCGGGGCATGGCGAACTTAATCAATCTGATAACCCCTTCCCCATACGGTGCGAAGAATTTTGGGATTTGAAGGATCGTCCTCTATCTTGCGTCGCAGGTTCAGCACATGGACCATGACGGTGTTGCCGGAACCGGACAGGAACTTCTCCTGCCAGACCGACTCGTAGAGGTCGGCCGCTGTAACTGTTACGCCCCTGTGCTTGAGCATATACTCCAAAATGGCATACTCCGTATCGGTGAGGGAAACGGGGCTGCCGTTATTCTTAACACTGCGGCTGGAAAAATCCACCTCAAGGTTTTCAACAGCCAGCGCGGCCTCGGGCTTGCCGCGGTATTCCCGGTAGCGGCGCAGCAGGGAGCTGACCTTGGCCATCAGCTCAGCCTGAGAAAAGGGCTTGGAGAGAAAATCATCGCCGCCGCTGCCGTAGGCGGATATGCGGTCACTCTCGGCGGACTTGGCTGTGAGAAACAGCACCGGCACATTGGAAAACTCCCTCAGCTTGTCGCAGGTCTGGTATCCATCCAGCCCGGGCATCATCACATCCAGAATCACAAGGTCGGTGTCAGGATAAAGGCGCAGATGCTCCAGAGCTGCCGTGCCGTCAGCAGCTTCCGATACAGTGTAATCATCATTTAACAGGAGACACAGGACTTTCCTGATGTCAGGATCGTCGTCTACTATAAGAATCTTGGAATTAGCAGGCATTTTGTTACCTCCGTTCCGGTCTCTGGTGAGAACCTTTTTCCTTATTGTACCACAAATTTAAACTATCTCAAATAAAATACGGCCATTTAAGAAAGTTTAAGAACCATTGCGTTCCATATATGGTAAAATGTAATCAAACTTATTATGGGAGGGAAATTATGAAAAATTTGAAATCCGTTCTTTCCATATTTCTGATTGCCGCCATGAGCCTGTCTCTGGCAGCCTGCGGCGGAAAAACAGAAAATAAAGTTCAGGAGGACACTCCTGAATATGTATACACCGCTGAGTATACCACTCTCAGCGAGGGTACCGAAAGGTATATGAATCCCCAGATCTTTACCGAGGAGGGCATGTATATCTCCACCTGGGAAAAGGTGGGCAAGAACATTCCCGAGGGCGAAGTGGAGCAGTATGAGGGCCAGTATGACGTCTATGAAAACCGCCTGTACTTTGTGGGCTATGACGGCAGTATGAGCCGTCTGGATGCCTACAAGTCCATGGCCGGTGAGGACGGCGAGGGCAAGGAGAACTTTTACTCCTCCGGCAACCTCAACGGCTTCTACCCCAATGAGGACGGTACTTTCTACACCCTTGAGAACGTCTATTCCAACTGGTACGAGGGGCCCGAGGGGCTGAGCCAGTATGAAGATGAGTACTGGAAGTATATGCAGTACAGTGAAAGGTACTATCTGCGCCATCTGAATGCCGATGGTTCTGAGATAAGCTCTGCTGAAATCGACGTTCCTGAGGATCGGTATATCAATGCCTACGGTGCCACCGTTGACGAGCAGGGCAATCTGGTGGTCAGCCTTGACACGGGCATCGCCGCCATCAAGCCTGACGGCAGCTATGCCTACACCATTGAGGGCGAAAACTATGTTGACCGTGTTATAAAGCTTTCTGACGGCTCTGTTGCAGCCACGACATGGGGCGAGACCGGCTTGATGCTCCTGCCGGTGATCAACGGTGCTTTTGGAGAGCCCATCGACCTGCCCTATGATGCCTACAATATCTATGCCGGCGGCGGTGACTATGACTTCTACTACACCAGCGGCATCAATTTCTACGGCTTTGATGTGGAAACCGGCACCGCTGAAAAGCTCTTCAACTGGATTTCCTGCGATGTCAACAGCGACAACCTTGGCAATGTGAACATCACCGATGATGGCAGGATCCGGGGCGTTATCAATGTCTGGGATCAGACTAAGCAGACTTATACTACCGAGCTCGTGACCGTGTCCAAGGTTCCCTACGAGTCTGTGCCTCACAAGGAGAGCATCAGCATGGCGGTTCTGTACATGGATTACCGTGTCCAGAGCGAGATCATAGAATTTAACCGCCGCAATGACAAATACCGCATCGATGTTACAGACTACTCCGAGTACAATACCGATGAGGATTACAGCGCCGGCCAAACCAAGCTGACTACTGAGATCATGGCGGGCAATATCCCCGATATTGTGGCTCTCAGCAATCTGCCCTACACTCAGCTGGCGGCCAAGGGCCTGCTTGAGGACCTCTACCCCTACATGGACGCTGACGCCGAGTTTGGCAGAGATGATTTCTTCTCCAATGTTCTGGGTTCCCTTGAAGTTAACGGCGGACTTTACTCCACCGTCTCCGGCTTCTTCATAAATTCCGTTGCGGGTGCCGCATCCGTTGTGGGCGATACCCCGGGCTGGACCTATGAGGAATTTGAGGAAGCGCTGGCATCCATGCCCGAGGGCTGCGAGCCTTTTGATGTGTATGTCACCCGTGATGCGATACTCAGCACCTGCCTTGCCCTTGACCTTGACAGCTTTGTGGACTGGACCACCGGCAAGTGCAGCTTTGACAGCCAGAGCTTCATTGATCTGCTGGAGTTTGCAAACATGTTCCCCGCAGAGTACAACTGGGAGGAAAATGCGGGCAATATTGAGAGCTCCGAGGATCGCATAGCCCAGGGCAAGCAGATGCTCATGGAGACTTACCTCTTTTCTGTGGGAGAGCTGCCCTATAATGAGCGCTACTTTGGCGGAGAGATGACCTATATCGGCTACCCCACCAACAGCGGCACCGGCAGTGTGCTGAATCTTCAGACCGGCTTCGCCATGAGCAGCAGCTGCAAAAACAAGGAAGCGGCCTGGGAGTTCCTGCGCATCCTGTTCACCGAGGAATATCAGAGCAAGCTTTATTATCTGCCCAGCAATATCAATGTTTACAACGACCAGCTGGAAGAGGCCATGACCATCCAGTACTCCAAGGATGCCGACGGCAACTACATCCTCAATGAGGAAGGCGACCGTATCCCTATCATTATGGACAGCTGGGTAATGAGCGACGGCAGAGTTTATGAGCACTATGCCATGACTCAGGAGCAGGCTGACAAGGTCTGGGAGCTTATCACCACTACCACCAAGCGCTATGACTATAATGAGAGTATTCAGGAAATCGTTATGGAGCAGGCAGAGGCCTATTTCTCCGGCCAGAAGAGCGTGGAAGAGGTTGCAAGACTCATCCAGAGCAAGGCAAATATCTATGTAAACGAGCAGCGCTAAAACTGAATTTATCTCCACCTGACCTTGTGGTCAGGTGGAGATAAAGCTTGATATCATACACAATATGTAGTACAATCAAATGCACGGCAATACATGGCTGAACAGGTGCGGCAATGAACAACAGAGAGAAAAAACTAAATAAGTTTAAAGACTTTCTCAAGAGTCTCTGCTTCTTATCTCCAAGCCTTCTGGGCGTGGGGCTGTTTTTTGTGCTGCCTTTCGGCGTGGTCATTTATTATTCCCTTATTGACGGAGTTGGATCAAAGAACTTTGTGGGCCTTGAAAATTTCATAAAGCTGTTTGATAATTCCGCCTTTTTGCTGGCGGCCAAGAACACTCTCATGTTTTCTGCCTTTGCGGTGCCGCTGGCGGTGGTGCTGGCCATAGTTCTGGCGCTGATGCTGGAGTGCCGCATACCCTTGAAGTCCCATTTCCGAACCTTTTTCCTCAGTCCTATGATGGTGCCGGTGGCGTCCATAGTGCTTATCTGGCAGGTGCTGTTCAACTATAACGGCAGTGTCAATGAGTGGATGATGCTTCTGGGTGCGGATAAGATAGACTGGCTTTTGTCTGAATACAGCATGGTGGTGGTCATTTTGCTGTTTCTCTGGAAAAATCTGGGCTACAACATGATCCTTTTTATGGCGGGCCTTGCCAATATCCCAAAGGAGCTTCTGGAGGTGGCCTCGGTTGAGGGCGCCAGCGAGACATATAAGTTCTTTGCCATAAAGCTTCGCTACCTCTCACCTACGGTGCTTTTTGTCACCATCCTGTCGCTTATAAATTCCTTCAAGGTTTTCAGAGAGGTGTACCTGCTTACCGGTGACTACCCTTACGAGACTCTTTACATGCTTCAGCATTTCATGAACAATACCTTCCGCTCGCTGGATTACCAGAAGCTGTCAGCCGCGGCGGTTATCATGGCCATTGCCATGATGCTTCTCATTGCTCTGCTGTTTAAAGCGGAGGACTGGTTTGGAAAGGATGTGGAAGGATGAAAAAGAAACGCTATTTTTCCAGGGGCGTAATGTTCATCCTCTGCGCCGTATTTGCATTCCTGTTCCTTATGCCCACGGTGCTGACCATTACAAACTCCTTCATGTCTGAAAGTGAGATCAACGCAAACTATGGCATGATCTTTTCAAACGCGGGCGGCGGCTTTGTCTCCGACAAGGTGAATCTGAAGTTTATCCCCGATAAGGTCACGCTTTCCCAGTATAAAACCGGCCTTATCATGTCTCCGGAGTATCTGCTGAAGTTCTGGAACAGCGTTATTCTGGTGGTGCCCATCGTCATTTTCCAGATCGCCATAGCCTCCATTGCGGCTTACAGCTTTACCCGCTGGCGGGGCAGGGTGAGAAGCGGCATATTCTTTTTGTATGTCATCCTCATGCTCATGCCCTATCAGGTCACTCTGGTACCCAACTATCTGGTCAGTGAGTGGCTTGGCATAGTAAACACCCGCTGGTCAATTATTCTGCCGGGCATCTTCGCCCCCTTCTCCGTCTTTTTGCTGACAAAGTTCATGCGGCGCATACCTTACGGCATTATTGAGTCCGCCAAGGTGGACGGGGCCAGTGAGTGGCAGATCTTCACCAGAATCTGCCTGCCTCAGTGCCGCTCGGCGCTT
>CAZYTE010000053.1:0-3614 GCA_964649425.1 uncultured Oscillospiraceae bacterium | reverse complement strand
CTGGAACATGGTGGAGCAGCCTTTGATTCTGCTGCAGGATGCGGACAGCCAGCCGCTTTCTGTTTTCCTCTCCTCCATTAACTCCGGTGAGATAGGTCTGGCCTTTGCCATGGCCACGATTTATATGATTCCCTCTCTGCTGCTGTTCCTCCACGGCGAGGAATATCTGGTTGAGGGCATTGCCCACTCCGGCAGCGTCAAGGGATAAGAAGGGAAGTACATAAATGGAAACAAAAGTTAAAAGCAGGGATTGGGTCAAGAACGCTGCCATTGTTTTTCTCAGTGTTCTGTTGGTGCTGACCTTCTTTTCAAATACAATCATGAACCGCAGCCTGCCCGAGGTATCCACCCAGCTTGCCACTAACGGCAGCATTGTTGCCAAGGTAAGAGGCACCGGCATCGTGGTGGCAAACGGCACTTATCAGGAGAAGGCAACCCAGACCCGTGAGATAAGGGCTGTTATGATAAAGTCCGGCCAGGAGATAAACGCCGGAGATCCCATGTTCATTCTGGGTGAGGGCGACAGCGAGGAGCTGGAGGCCTTGCAGGAGAGCCTGCGCTCTCTGCAGCTCAGCTATTCGCGCTCATCCATCAACACCCCCACCTTTGACTATACCCTGGAAGAGAAAAAAATAAAGGCAGCCGAGGAAGCGGTAAAGGCTGCCGAAGTCGCCGAGGCGCAGGCATATCAGGCGCTTCTGGATGCCACCAACGCCGATCTTCAGCCGGCAATCGACAGGCTGAACGCAGCCACCGAGCGCCTTGAGGCCGCAAAGCAGCTCTGGCAGAAGTGCAGCGATGATTACAATAAGCTCACCGCGGAAATTCAGGCAGAGATCGCCGCCGCGGAGCAGGAGATAGCAGGTGCCGAGACCAAGCTGCAGACCGCGAAGGATGAGCACGCGGCTCTGGACCTGAGTACAGCAAGTCCGGAAGAGATAGCGGCGGCAGACAAAAAAATTGCCGACGCAGAAACCGCACTGGCTGATGCACAGGCAAAAAAGCAGGCAGCGTGGGACAAGCTGGCCGCTCAGGACAGTAAGGCTCTGGACGATGCGCAGGCCGAAGTGGATGCCCGTCAGGCCGAGGTGGACAGATTCCAGAAGGAAGTGGATGCCATCACCGGCTCTGCAGGCGGCTACAATGCGGCCTATCAGGCAGCCAAGACCCAGCATACCACTGCCAAGGATACTCTGGAGAATCTCAAGTACGAGCTGGAGCAGCAGAAAATCAAGGATACAAAGACCCAGCAGCTGGCTTATCTTGATCTCAGTGAGATCGGTGCCCAGATCGCCAAGGTTCAGGAGAAGATAAAGGAGCTTTCCGGCGGAGACGATAACCAGATCATCGCCAAGGTCTCCGGCACCGTGCAGTCCGTGGAGGTCACCGCAGGCAGCACCGCTGCCGAGGGCACGGTCCTTGCTACCATCGAGGTGCCCGACATGGGCTATAACCTCAGTTTCTCTGTCACCAACGAGCAGGCAAGGAGACTGAAGCTGGGCGACACCGCAACGGTAAGCAATTATTACTGGGGCAGTGAAATAGTTGCAACTCTCAGCGCAATCAAAACCGACCCCAAGAGCCCTGTGACCAACAAGCAGCTGACCTTCGAGCTTGAAGGCGATGTGACCGCCGGTGCTGAGCTGAGCCTTTCCGTAGGTCAGAAAAGCGCGGGCTACGATGTGGTGGTTCCCAACAGCGCCATCAAGAGCGATACCAACGGCAGCTTCGTATATGTGATCGAAGCAAAGAATTCTCCATTGGGCAACAGATACATGGCCAAGAGAGCTTCTGTTGAGGTGCTGGCGGCGGACGATAATAATTCCGCAGTCACCGGTGATATCGAAAACGGAGATTATGTCATAACCATAAGCAACGCCCCAATCAAGAACGGCGATATGGTTCGCATGGCGGATTCCTGATATGAGAAGACAAGGCAGTAAGAAAAACCGAATAGTAAAGTGGATACTGTGCGTCCTGTGCTCAGCGGCGGCGCTTGTCTGCTTGGCTCTTATTGCCATTTTATCCCGTGGGCTTGTGAGCCAGCAGCAGGCAGAACGCTGGCAGGGAGAAAGTGAGCAGGACTTTGCTCAGGTCTCCATCTTTGTACCTGCTAATGAGGGCATGGACCTGGCTCAGGTGCAGCAGCTTCGCACAGATGCAGCCTCAAAGCTGAAGGAGGCCGCTTTTGAGATGGACAGCAGTCAGCAGCTCTATGTGGATGCATGGAGCTGCAGCGGCGTTGCGGATGTGAGCAGTGCTCTCGGCAGCGGAAAGGCCGATATTATGGCCGTTGGAGGCGACTTCTTCTCTTTCCATCCCATAAGGCTTATAAGCGGCGGCTATATCCATCAGGATGACCTGATGAAGGACAGGGTCATTCTGGACGAGGAACTGGCCTGGCTGCTTTTCGGCGGTATTGATCTTCAGGGGCTCAGTTTCAAGATAAACGGCCAGAACTTTGTGGTGGCCGGTGTGGTGGACAGACAGGCAGACACTGAAAACAGCCTGGCATACAGCGGCAGCATGGGGCTTTTTATGTCCTATGATGCGTATCTCAGTCTTAATGAGAGCGCGAAGATAAACTGCTATGAGTTTGTTATGGCGGAGCCTGTGGATAACTTTGCCTTTAATTTTGCCAGTGAAAAGTTCCAGAGCAAAAACTGGCTTGTGCTTGAGAATACCGGCCGTTTTGAGCTTGAAAAACTGATGGAGATTATCCCTCAGTTCGGAAAGCGTTCCATGCAGACCATGGGCCTTATCTACCCCTACTGGGAAAACGCCGCCAGATACATTGAGGACTGGTGTGCTCTGCTTCTGCTGATTGCAATTATGGCGGCAGTATACCCGGTGCTGAGTTTTATGGTCTGGTTTGTCAGACTTTTCAGGAAGGGCAAGAGCAGGCTGGAGGACGATGTGCTGCCCAGAGTAAAAGAGAATACCGAGGAAGCCATCCGAGTTCGCCAGCGCAGACGCTGGGAGCGAAAGCGGGGCTTGCATGAAAAAAGATGACTCAGTTTTAACTGAGTCATCTTTTTTATTTAAGGCTTACTTTCAAATTCACCGGATTATGGTCCGAATACTCAAAGCCTGCGTCAATGGTCTCCACACTGAGCATTTCCACATTGGGGGAGAGAATAAAGCCGTCGATAACATAGTGCTGGGTGTTCTCTGCGTCTGCAGGATCATAGGGCTGATTCAGCAGGCGGCAGGAGGGAACACTCAGGTCATAGGCATAGCTCCATCCCTCAGGCAGCAGGCTGTCATCCAGAATACCCGGCTCCCAGAACTCCGGGTGGGTGTTGGGGTAGCTGTCCAGCGCACCGGGGAAGCTCTGGTTGAAATCACCGCCGGCAATAACATAATTGCCCTTTTCATATTCCTTGAGGATAAGCTCTTTGAGCTGCTTGGTCTGGGCAATCTTACCCTCGCCGTCGTCATAGGCTTCCAGATGGAGGTTGACTAAAACCAGCTGCTTGTCACTGCCCTCGATGGGCAGATAGCTGACCAGCAGGCAGCGCTTTAAGTTGGCAGCGCTGACAGGCCATGAGAAGGGGCAGGGGAGAGAGTGCCGCTCTGCGGCGGAAGTCTCAAAAATGCTGCTGCTCATTATT
>CAZYTE010000052.1:7620-10223 GCA_964649425.1 uncultured Oscillospiraceae bacterium | reverse complement strand
CCTGCAGCTTGTCGGGCATCTGGCCGCTCTCCAGACCGGTCTTGCGTCGGACAGATTCTCTGGCCTTTCTTGCGGCTTCTCTTGCCCTGTTTGCCATCATTGCCTTTTCCAGAATTGCCTTGGCAACGGCAGGGTGCTCTTCAAAATATTCTGTGAGCTGTTCGTTGACAACGGTGTCAACAAGAGTTCTGATGTAGGCATTGCCCAGCTTCTGCTTGGTCTGGCCCTCAAACTGTGCCTCAGGCAGCTTTACAGAGATAACGGCTGCAATGCCTTCGCGGACATCATCACCGGAGACCTTATCATCACCCTTGATAATATTGTTTTTGCTGCCGTAGGCATTGATAACACGGGTGAGAGCAGTCTTAAAACCGGTCTCATGCATGCCGCCTTCGGGGGTGTTTATGTCATTTGCAAAGGAGATGATTGTCTCGGTATAGCTGTCATTATACTGGAGAGCAACTTCTGCAATAGCATCATTCTTGCTGCCGCTGAGGTAGATAACCTCATTGTGCAGAGGATTCTTATGTGTATTCAAATAGCTGACATACTCACGGATGCCGCCCTCGTAGCACATTGTCTCCTGTTTTTCATTACCCTCGCGCTCGTCGGCAATGGAAATAGTCAGGCCGCCGTTGAGGAATGCCTGCTCGCGCATACGGTTATGGAGAATTTCATAATCGTATACAAGTTCATCAAACATCTCGGGGTCAGGCTTGAAACGCACGGTGGTACCGTTACGGTCAGTGTCTCCGATGATAGTTTTGTGCTGGGTTATTTCACCTCTGGAAAACTTCATCTGATGGATATTTCCATCCTTATGGACCTGAACCTCCAGCCACTCGGACAGGGCATTTACAACAGATGCGCCTACACCGTGGAGACCGCCGGATACCTTATAGCCGCCGCCGCCGAATTTACCGCCGGCATGCAGAACAGTGAATACAACCTCAAGGGCAGATTTTCCGGTCTGCTCCTGGATATCAACAGGAATACCGCGGCCGTTGTCTTCAACACGGATAATGTTTCCCTCTTCAATAACCACATTGATTCTGGTGCAGTAGCCGGCAAGAGCTTCGTCAATAGAGTTATCCACTATCTCATATACCAGATGATGCAAACCGGAAGAAGAGGTGGAGCCGATATACATACCCGGGCGCTTTCTTACGGCTTCAAGGCCTTCAAGAACCTGAATCTGTGAAGCGTCATACTGTTCACTTACTTTTTCTGTAATATCAGACATTGTTTTCCTCCAAATCGTGTTACCCGACACTTACAGTGTGCCGGATTCCCAACGGCGCAGCAGAGTGGCTGTGGCCATCTGGCTGAGATATACCTGTTTTTTTTCTCCCTCACTGCAAACAACAAAGGATTTTGGTATATCTTCTGCTGCATTTATAACATAACCGGACTTTTCAGCCTGGTTTAAATATTTTCTTGTCAGATGGGACTGGGATGTTATATCCAAATCAAATATGCCGATAATTGTATTGGCATTTACAACGGTTCCCTTTCCAAGATGAAGATACATCAGCGTATTCTCCCCTTCTCTATAAACAGCACCTTGCCGCCGGTCCTCTGAGAAATCCCCTCATCCTCACAGCAGCTTATAAGAGTCTGCCCCCCGCCGATGCGGTTAAGAACAAATTCCTGGCGCTTAGTGTCCAGTTCAGAGAGCACATCGTCCAGCAGCAGAATCGGGTATTCCCCGGTTTCTGCCAGAAAAATGTCTCTTTCTGCCAATTTAATGGATAAGGCTGCTGTTCTTGTCTGTCCCTGTGAAGCATAGCTTCTTGCGTTCTTACCGTTTATAAAAATCTCCAGATCATCCTTGTGGGCACCGGTCAGACACTGGCAGCTTTCAAGCTCTGCATGTCTGTGACTTTCCTGATGCTCACATATGTCATAATAAATCTCTTTTGCGGAAGCAAAGGGATCACGGACTGTACTGACGGTTTTATACTCAATTTCAAGTTCCTCGCCTTTGCCGGAAAAATCCCGGTGAATTGGAGGCGCCGCTTCATTGAGCCTTGCCGCAAAAGCCGCTCTGTACCTGATTATCTGGGCTGATGCCCGGCACATACCGTCAGAAAATTCATCCAGAGTTTCAAGAAGAGAGGGTTTATCCCGCCAGTCTTTCAAAATTCTGGTCTTGTGTTCATAAAGCCTGTTAAATTCAGAGAGATACTCCGCATATCTGGGCCTTATCTGGCTTATAGCATTATCCAGAAGCTTCCGTCTGACTGCGGCTCCGTCCTTTATAATGTTCAAATCATCAGGACTAAAGAGAACGGTATTTATTATTGATGAAAGCTCTCCAGCGTTCTTCTTTACGCCGTTTACGGTTATTTTCTTTGCGAGGCCGGGACGCATGACAATTTTTATTGTCTGCTGCCTGTCGGCACTGACCACATCTGCAAGAATTTCCGCACTGCTGTATCCAAATCCTACAAGTTCTTTATCGAATCTTGTGCGGAAGCTCTTTCCGCAGGATAACATGTAAACAGCTTCAAGAAGATTTGTTTTGCCCTGAGCGTTCTGGCCGCTTATTACATTGGTACCCCTATCAAATTCAACGGTTTCCCATTCGTAATTTCGAAAGC
>CAZYTE010000052.1:0-7610 GCA_964649425.1 uncultured Oscillospiraceae bacterium | reverse complement strand
AGCCGCTGAGGGCAATTTTCTCAACCCTCATTCGGAAACTATTTCAAGGACATGATCTTCAAAGCTTACTGTATCACCGGGTCTGATTTTTTTGCCGCGCATGGTGCATACCTCGCCGTTTACTTTGATCATGCCTTCGCTTATTACATATTTTGCCTCACCGCCGGTACCTACAAGGGCAGCAAACTTCAGCAGAGAATCCAGTTTGATAAATTCGGTATTAATACTTATTTTTTCCATAATTATCCAATATCAGTCACCCGCACGAAGACGAACAGGCAGTATCATGTAAGTGAAATTATCAGAGCCGTCAGCGGCGGTAATTATGCAGGGGGAAGATGCCGTGTTAAGACATATATTCAGCTCATCCTTTGCTGCAGCCTTCAGGGCATCCATCAGATATCTGTCATTAAAACCAATCTCTAAACCCTCACCGCTGCCTTCACAGCTGCAGAAGTCCTCGGCTCTGCCGATGGGTGTCTGGCAGAGGCAGTGTATATTCCCATCCTCGCAGCTTATGCGCACAGGGCTGGAGTTCTTTTCGCTGATGATAAGAGCCACTCTGTCGATGGTGGACATTATTTCGCTGCGCTCTACTTTGAGCACATATTTGAAATTATCCGGGATAGACTTTCTGTAATTTAAGAACTCTCCTTCAAGTCTGCGTGTAATCACCACAGTCTCACCGATGGAAAATGAAATGTGCTTTGCACCGACGGAGATTTTCACAGGCTCATCATCGTCTGAGCAGATTCTCTCAATATCAGAAAGAGCTGAACCGGGAACAACAAAGCTGCAATTCTCCATCTGAGCTTCCTCAAGAGTCTCCCTGCGTTTGGCAAGTCTGTACCCGTCAACAGAAACCAGAGTCAGCACCTTTTCCTCAACATCAAATAGTGTACCGGTATAAATGGGGCGCACATCATTGTCAGAAACTGCAAACAAGGTCTGATTGATCATGCTTTTAAGAATCTTCTGTGGCAAAGAAATGTTGTTAAGACCATCAACAACAGGCATCTCAGGATAATCCTCGGCACTGATGCCGATGAAATTAAATTCACTCTTTCCACATTTGACATGGATATTGTTGTTTGCTTCGCTTGTAATGGTAACAATTCCGTCGGGCAGACGGCGGATCATTTCTCCGAAAAGTCTTGCGCCGACTACAACGGAGCCCGGGCTTACTATGTCAGCTGCAATACTGGTGTAGATTCCCTTTTTCAGATCGTAACCGGTAACTTTCAGGTCGGTGCCTGCTTCAATGAGAAGTCCTTCAAGAGCGGGGATTGGGCTCTTGGATGCGGTAGCTCTGGTGCTGGTAGCGCAGGCTGCCTGAAGAAGGTGCTTTTCGCAGATTATTTTCATATATTTATCCTCCTTGAAAAAAAACGCTTATATAAGTCAATAAATAAGATATTGTTTAGTAGATTTATTAGTAGGCAAAATTATTGTTGAAAAGTCTGAAAAAGCTTTAAATTTCAATATTCCGGGATGTTTAAAAAAATGTTTGTTATTTTTATGATTTCAACATAAATTTTCTTTTAACAATTTACTTGCCACTTTCCAACAATAAAATGTTAAAACTCAGAGGAGTTTATATTGGAAGTTATATCTCTGATTGTTGCCGCCATTTTTGGATCGGTTTTCAGCATATCTTCCACTTTTCTTATGGAGCTGATGACGGTGGCGTGGTTTCGGTTGCCGTATTCTGCGCCAATCTCTACCAGAGGTTTGTTTGTAAGAGTTCTGATAAGATACATGGAGATGTGGCGTGCAAGAGCTGTTGTTTTGGATCTGCTTTGACCGCGAATCTCGTCTTCCTTGATGGAATAGTATCTTGCAGTCTGAGAAATTATAAGCTCTGGAGTAGGGATAACTTCTCCGGTGCGGATTATATCCTTTATGGCTCTTTTTACAGAATCAATGGTTATTACATCATTGAGTATCTCTTTGTAAGCTGTAAGCTTTTTTATTACTCCCTCAAGCTGGCGAATATTAGAGGTAATATTTGAGGAGATATACTCAACAGCATCATCAGATAAAAGCAGGCCAAGCTGAGCGGCTTTATTTCTGGTAATTGCTATTCTGGTTTCAAAATCAGGTGGCTGAATGTCAGCCATGAGGCCTCCTTCAAAGCGGGTGCGCAGTCTGTCATCCAACAGGGACATTTCCAGAGGAGGACGGTCAGAGGTTATTACAATTTGGTGGCCTGCCTCGTAGATGTTGTTGAAAGTGTGGAAAAACTCATTCTGAGTCTGCTGTTTACCGGCAATAAACTGAATGTCGTCCACCAAAAACAGGTCTACCTGACGGTATTTTGTGCGAAATTCTTCAGCAGTACCTTCCTTGATGGATTTAACCATCTGATTGGTAAACTCCTCACCCTTCAGATATGCGATCTTCTTTCCCGGATCCTTTTCATGAATTGCCTGACCAATTGCAAAAAGAAGGTGAGTTTTACCTAAACCGGAGTTGCCATAAATGAACAGGGGATTATATGTCTTACCGGGATTTTCCGATACTGCTATTGCAGCAGCATGGGCAAATTTGTTTGAGTTTCCGACAATGAATCTGTCAAAGGTATAGCCGGCCATTTCCGGCAGAGCTGTTTCATCCTTTTTATTGGATTCATAAATCTCATCCCCAGAAAGCACCATCAGATCAAAGTCACAGGAAAATAGATCGGACAGGGCATTTTTTATGGTGTCGCCAAAGCGGTTTAAAATTATGCTTCGTTTAAAATCGGTGGTGGTGTGAATAACAAGGCAGCAATCCTCAATCTCCACCGGCTTGCAGTCTGAAAACCAGGTGCTTATGGCAGTAGGGGTAAGCTGCTTTGAAAGTATACTTATTATTTCATTCCAAATATCATTGAGAGAATTCATAAAGCACCTCCAGACAATAGCATTCCTAACTCTATCATTATAACAAACAAGAATGTTTATTTCAATAGAAGATTTAAATATAATATAGTAGGAACTTGTATATAAGAAAGCCCAACATAAAAAATGTTGGGCTTGGTTTTAGTTTTTCTTTTTCAGTTCTTCAAGAATCTGGGACAACAGTTCTTCAGTGCTGGGTTTAGGATCTTCCTGTACAGCTTCTTCTGCTTTTTTCTCTCTAAGGCTGTGAGCCTTGTTAGCTACTTTGACGATAGCAAAGATAACAAGAGCAATGAGCAGGAAGTCAACAATAGTTCCCACAAAGCTGCCAAAGCCTAAAGTAATGGCTTCCTGAACAACTTGACCATTTTCAATTACTTCGGGTCTTACTATCAGATTCATAGCGGTCATATCCCTTGAACCGCAGATCCAGCTGATGAAAGGCAAAAGCAGGTCATTTACAAGGGAGCTTGTGATCTTACCAAAGGCACCGCCGATGACAACGCCAATGGCCATATCAAGCACATTGCCGCGAAGAATAAAGGCTTTGAATTCATCAATGAATTTTTTCATGATGCATTTAACTCCTTACTTTTTGGGAGTGAGCAGAGTGCAGCCGCCCATGTAGGGAGCGAGAACTTCGGGAATGGTAACAGTACCGTCTGCCTGCAGGTGGTTCTCCAGAAAAGCAATGAGCATACGGGGAGGAGCGACAACGGTGTTGTTGAGAGTGTGGGGCAGATAGGTCTTACCATCGGTATCCTTGACGCGCATCTTCAGGCGGCGTGCCTGAGCGTCACCCAGATTGGAGCAGGAACAGACCTCAAAGTACTTCTTCTGTCTGGGGGACCATGCTTCAATGTCACAGGACTTTACCTTCAGGTCAGCCAGATCGCCGGAGCAGCACTCCAGCTGACGCACGGGAATTTCCAGACTGCGGAACAGCTCTACGGAGTAACGCCACATTTTTTCATACCAGTCCATGGAATCCTCAGGCTTGCAGACAACTATCATTTCCTGCTTTTCAAACTGGTGGATACGGTATACGCCGCGCTCCTCAATGCCGTGGGAGCCCTTTTCCTTGCGGAAGCAGGGAGAGTAGCTGGTGAGGGTCTGGGGCAGGGTTTCAACAGGTATGATCTGGTCGATAAACTTGCCAATCATGGAGTGCTCAGAGGTACCAATAAGGTAAAGATCCTCACCCTCGATTTTGTACATCATAGCGTCCATATCGGTTTGGCTCATAACGCCTTCAACAACATTGCCGTGGATCATGAAGGGAGGAATGCAGTAGGTGAAGCCCTTGTCGATCATAAAATCACGGGCATAGGCCAGAACGGCAGAGTGCAGTCTGGCAATGTCACCCAGCAGATAGTAAAATCCGCTGCCGGAGACGCGGCCGGAAGCATCCAGATCTATGCCGTTGAACTTATCCATGATTTCGGTGTGGTAAGGAATTTCATACTCGGGAATAACTGCTTCACCAAAACGCTCAACTTCAACATTGTGGCTGTCATCGGGACCAAGAGGAACAGAGGGATCAATGATATTTGGAATGGTCAGCATGATCTCTCTGATGCGGGCAGCATACTGCTCTTCCAGCTTTTCAAGCTCTTCAAGACGGTCAGCGTTAGCCTTGACCTGTGCCTTGATTGCCTCAGCCTCTTCCAACTTGGAGGGGTCCTTCTTTGCCTGACCCATGAGAATGCCAATCTGCTTGGACAAGCTGTTGCGGCTTGCGCGCAGCTCACTTGCCTCAGTGATGGCGTTGCGGTTCTTCTCGTCCAGCTCCAGAACCTCGTCTACCAGGGGAAGCTTTGCATCCTGAAATTTCTTCTTGATGTTTTCGCGGACTACATCGGGATTTTCTCTGACAAATCTTATATCCAGCATTTTCTTTTCTCCTGATTTATTATTTGATTTGTTTTGCTCCGGCTTTTAAAAGCTCAATGAGAGCCTCTCTGTCATCGGAACCATAAAATTCAATTTCAATTCTGCCGCTGCGGCTGCCTTCCGTAAGCTTGACCTTTCTGCCAAGAAGTTTTGTCAGCTCATTTGATGCTTCCGCTGCATAATCAACGCTGAGTTTGTTTTCGGATTTCTCCGGTTCTTTTTTTGATTTGGTTATTTTAGAGCAGAGCTGTTCGGTCTTTCTTACGGAGTAAGATTTCTTCAGCACCTCGTTTGCAAGCTCAAGCTGCTGCTTTTCATCGCTGACACTGACAAGAGCCCTGGCGTGTCCGGCTGACAGCTCGCCCTTTTCAACCATTTCCATTACATTTGCGGATAGGCTGAGAAGTCTCAGTGCGTTTGTTACGGCAGGGCGGGACCGACCCACACTCTTAGCGGTTTCTTCCTGTGTGAGACCGTATTCTTCAATGAGGGTCTTATATCCTTTCGCTTCTTCAATGGGGTTCAGGTCTTCTCTCTGGAGATTTTCAACCAGAGCAAGCTCTGCTGTTCTCCTGTCATCTGCTTCTATAACTCTGACAGGAATTTCGGTAAGACCTGCAAGTCTTGAAGCTCTCCAACGGCGTTCACCGGCAATTATCTGGTAGTAACCGTTATCAAGCTTTCTGGCCACAACAGGCTGGATAAGTCCGTACTGTGAAATAGAGTCAGCCAAATCCTGAAGAGCCTCTTCATCAAAATACTTTCTGGGTTGTTCTTGTCTGGGCTCAACCTTGCTGATGGGCAAGGTCAGCAGCTCTGAAGCAGAATCATCTTCTATCTCATTTGCTGCAAACAGTGCATCCAGACCTATTCCCAGGCCTTTTTTTTCTTTAACTGCCATTACGCCTCCTTAGATCTGGAAATGAATTCTTCAGCAAGCGCTATATAAGCTTTGCTTCCCTTGTTGAGTCTGTCATAAGCCACACCGGGTATGCCGTGGCTGGGTGCCTCTGACAGTCGGATACTTCTGGGAATTACGTTTTCATAGACCTTGCCTGATAAAAACTTTCTCAATTCGTTTGCAACCTGATTTGTCAGGTTTGCTCTGGCATCATACATTGTCAGAACTATTCCCTCCACCTCAAGCCGACGGTTGAGATTTTTATTGCACATTTTGATGCTGGTCATCAGGTCGGCAATTCCCTCAAGTGCATAGTATTCGCATTGCATGGGGATAAGTACGCTGTCTGCGGCCACAAGAGCGTTCACTGTCAGTAGCTCCAGCGAGGGAGGGCAGTCCATGAATATAAAATCATATTCGCTGTAAAGTGAGAGCAAAGCATTTTTGAGAACATAGTGCTTTTTCTCCGAATTCATCAGTTCAATAGACGCCGCTGCCAGCTCTTTGCCTGTGGGGATCACATCGCCGTATTTTGTATGTACCACGCAATCCGCGGCTGCTGTGCCGTTGATGAGCATGTCGTAGGTGTTGGGTCGAGTTGCTTTTGATACTCCCATTCCGGAACTGGCGTTACCCTGAGGGTCGCAGTCAACCAACAGAATTTTCTTACCCAGCATACTCAAAGCGGCACAGAGATTTACGCAGGTGGTTGTCTTTCCTACGCCGCCTTTCTGATTTGCTACTGCAATTATTTTTGCCATATTTCTATCTCCGTTTTATATGGATGATGGCATTATAACAGCATTGCGGTTTGATTTCAATGTTTCATGTGAAACATTTTGATAAAAAGGCAGAATTTCTGTTTCACGTGAAACATTAACTGATTAACATATCCACATCTGCCACGGTCAAGCCCCTGTGCAGAGCAAGATTGATGCCGTAGCCGATAAGCCTGCCCGCACTACGCACCAAACAGTCAATGCCGCGGGGAGTGACAAACATTGAGCTCAGCTCCTGCGTCTCAGACAAAAAGGAAGCGTCTATAACAGTGGGCATGCCGACGGCGACAACCGGAATATCCAAATTTTTTGAACTGAGGGCTTCCCTGTTGTTGCCTACACCGGACCCGGGCGCAATGCCGGAGCTTGAGATCTGTATGGTTGAGCAAAGCCTGGATGCGTCTGCGCCGGCCAAAGCATCGATGGCAATGACACAATCAGGCTTAATGCTTTGACACAGATTTTTGATCTGCACGGCACTTTCTATGCCTGTTGTGCCAAGAACCCCGGTGCGGCACAAAGCAGTATTGCTAAAAACCTTAAAATCCTCCGGTGAATGTGCTTTCAGATGTCGGGTGACTATAATGTTGGAAGCCGCAATGGAACCCAGAGCATCGGGAGTAATATCCGGATTGCCGAGAGCCGCAATCAAGAAAGAGTTTTTTCCTTTTCCGATACAGCGGCATAAAAGTTCCGCCAAAACCGAAGCGGCCGATGGAAAAAACTCAGAGCCCCTGTCAAAATGCTTTTCAAGCTCCATAGTATAATATTTTCCAATACTCTTTCCTAAAGCCTGCTCGCCTCTGGCATCAGTGATTTCCACAGAACAAACAGAGACACCATCAAGGATTTCCTCCCTCACTTTTACACCCTGAAGTTCTTTTCCGCTTTTTTCATTTTGCCGCCAAAGCCTGTGTGCTTCGCTGGCAAGATCTGTTCTTGCATTTGTGTACATACCAAAGCTCCTTGAATCAATATATTGTGTATTTTACCCTCAAAAAAGCCAATCAATAACAAGTCGGGGCTTAATGAGAAAAAATAAAAATTTTATTCAAAAAAAGCTTGATTTTTGGGCACTTCTTTGCTATAATCTCTAAACGCGAGTTGATTTAACTCAATTTTATAGGAGGAGGTGGCGATTAAAGCATGGCCAAC
>CAZYTE010000051.1:0-10315 GCA_964649425.1 uncultured Oscillospiraceae bacterium | reverse complement strand
CAGCCGGACTGGAGAGACAGGTGGAAATGCCTGCACAGTCTGCCGCTTTTGGCCAAACGGCGGCAGAAATCCTCAGTGATGACCGTAGGCTCCAGAGAGCCCAGACGAATGCGCATATCGCCTGCTGCATCGGCGCAGGCTTCGATAACATCGGCGAGGTCGGGCTTGCCGGGCAGGTCAAAGCCATATGACGCAACCTCAATACCGGTGAGTACGACCTCCCTGAAGCCCTCGTCAGCCATGCGCTTAATTTCGCTGACAGCATCTTCAACAGGCAGGCTTCTCAGTCTGCCGCGGGTGTAGGGGATGATACAGTAGCTGCAGAAATTTACGCAGCCGTCCTGAATTTTCAGCATGGCCCGGGTGCGGCCGGAGACTGCGCCGGCAGGCAGCTTTTCAAAGTCAAAGCGCTTGAAAGGCTCGTCAATATCCACCTTCTCCTCACCCTGACGCACTGCCTTTTCAACAGCGTCGATGAAGTCCAGGCGGTTGGCGGCGCCGAAGATGACCTTTGCGCCGATCTCCTTTGCTTCCTCGGGGCTTATCTGGGAATAGCAGCCGCAGACTGCCACCACGGCGCCGGGGTTTTCATCTCTGAGCCTGCGGATGGTCTGGCGGGATTTGCGGCCGCTTTCGGCAGTGACGGCGCAGGTATTCACAATGACAAGCTGTGCCATTTCACCGGGTGCAGCAGGCTCAAAGCCACGCTGCTGCAAAATAGTTTCCATGGCCTGGGTCTCATACTGGTTGACCTTGCAGCCAAGAGTGGATATAATATACTTCATACAAAACTCCATTTTTCCTGATTCGGCGGTATTATTTATGGAACATTATTTAGACAATTCAGCCACCACCAAGGTCTGCGATGAGGCCGCGGAGGCTGCGCTGAAGGCTATGACTGAAATTTACGGCAACCCCAGCTCCACCCACACCAAGGGCAGGGAAGCCAAGAAGCTGCTTGACCGCAGCCGCAAGCAGGTGGCGGATGCCATGGGCTGCAGTGTGCAGGAGCTTATCTTCACATCCTGCGGCTCCGAGAGCGACAATATGGCCATTCTCTGCGGCGCGGAGGCCATGAAGAGACAGGGCAGGCACATCATCAGCTCCATGGTTGAGCACTCTGCTGTGCGCAAGGCACTGGACGAGCTGGAAGCCAGAGGCTTTGAGATCACCCGTCTTTCTCCCGACAGCAGCGGCGCCATCAGTGTGGATGCGGTTATGGGCGCACTCCGTGCTGATACTATACTCGTTTCTTTGATGATGGTCAATAACGAAACCGGCGCTGTCACCGATATTTCCGCAATTTCCAGGGCTTTGAGGAAGGCCGGCTCCAAGGCGCTGCTGCACACCGACGCGGTGCAGGGCTTTTTGAAGGTGGATTTTTCCGCAAAAACCCTTGGTGCGGATATGATAAGCATCTCCGGTCATAAGATCCACGCCCCCAAGGGCATAGGCGCATTGTACATCAAAAGCGGTCTGAAGCTCAAGCCCATAATTCTTGGCGGCAGTCAGGAATACGGCCTTAGAGCCGGTACCGAGTCCATGCCCCTCATCGCAGCCTTAGGCACAGCCTGCGAAATTGGCCGCAAGGGCATCAAGAAAAACATTGCACACATGGCAGAGCTTAAGAAATATGCCATTGAGAGTCTGACCGCCGCCATTCCCGAGCTTCATTATCTGGACACTCCGGCCCCACACATTCTCAGCATCTCCATGCCCGGCTGGCGCAGCGAGGTTTTGATGAATTTCCTTGAAAGTAAGGAAATTTATGTATCAAAAAGCTCCGCCTGCAAAAAAGGCCAGCGGAGCCAGGTGCTTGAAGCTATGGGTCTTGACGCAAAGGCCATTGACGGCGCTGTCCGTGTAGGCTTCTGCCGTTACAGCACAAAAGAGGACGTTGACGCCCTCTGCGCCGCTCTCAAGGAGGCCAGAGAGACTCTGGCTCACTCCTGATTTTTCTTGACAGGCTGATGGGTAATGGGATCTATATGCTCCATATCCATATAATCGGTGACCTCCCACGGGAGGTCCCTTTTTTTTAGCCTTTTTTCAATGGCAGAGTTGATGGAGCTGTAAATCACCACAAAAACCGGCACGCCCAGCAGCATACCCCAGAAGCCGAAAAGGCCCGCCCCAAGGATGATGGAGAACATCACCCAGAAGCCGTTGATGCCAACGGAGCTGCCAAGGATTCTGGGGCCGATTATATTGCCGTCCACCTGCTGCAGGATCAGGATAAAGACGATAAATATCAGGCACTTCATGGGGCTGACCATGAGGATGATGATGGCACTGGGGATAGCGCCTATGAAGGGGCCGAAGAAGGGTATTATATTTGTAACTCCCACTATGACACTTATGAGCAGCGCATAGGGCATCCTGAGGATAACGCAGCAGATGTAGCAGATAAGGCCAATGATAGCGGAGTCCAGAAGCTTGCCGCTGAGGAAGTTCATAAAGGTGCGGTTGGTAAAGTCCAGCACTTCCATGATCTTATCGGCGGTGCGGATGTTGAATATACTGTAAAGCAATCTTTTGCCGCTGGCTGCAAAGCCCTCAAGATTCGCAAGAATGTACACCGAGACTATTATACCGATGACCAGATTGTAAAGGGCCTGCAGCACATAGTAAACTCCGGTGGTCACATTGGTGAGAAGGCTGCCAAGCCCCGGCAGAAGAGTGGTTTTGATCCAGTCCATGAGCCCGGTGTTCAGATTGCCCAGAAGCTGCTGGGCGTACTTTTCAAGCTCCGGGAAATCCTCAAATATTCTGCCCAGCCAGTTCATCAAATTACCCAGGTAAGTATTGCTGTTTAATACAATTGTCTCAAGACTTGAGTAAAGCTGAGGGAGTATAAGATATACAAGCGCTGTCAGCACTGCCAGCAGAAAAATTTCAGATGCCAGAACAGACAGACCTCTGGCAAGCTTCCTGCCCTTGTTTTTTGTCAGCCTACCGCTCAGGGGCAGGAAAAGATTCCTTTCCACGCTCTTCATAAAAGGCGTCAGCAGATAGGCCAGAACCAGACCCCAGACAAAGGGACTGAGGATCTTCAAAAGCTTTGAAAGCAGAGTCTTGAGCAAATGAATATTGTTCAGCGCCATATAAAACACGATCGCGCAGGCCATTACGCAAAATACAGTAATGCCCCAGCCAAGGTATTTTTTATCAAACTTAAACCACTTACTCACCCGTCTCACCGCCCTGTTTTGCAAGTTTTATTCATTTTACTATTGCATTATTACATCGTCAACCGGAAAATTCTAAAAATTTTCGTGTTTTCACAAAACGCAATAATGTTGTTATGTAAACTAAATCGAGCATTTTTTTGCTGTTTATTCATCAAAGTCTTGTTGAAAACCATGTTGAAAATGTTAAAAAGCTTGATATTATCGGTTCTCCAATATGATTTACCGGTTTAAAGCGGGGAATCCGCTGTCGAATTATGCATAATTTTGTAAACCGGTTCTCATTATTGGGCCGTCCCTCATACACTTTGGCTGAGGAGGCGGCATATGAAAAGAACGATTTGCTTTATACTGGGTTTCGCTGTCATGTTCAGCACACAGGCACTGGCTCTGGAGCCGCTGAAGGACGAGGATCTGAATATTGCCGCGCCCTGCGCGGTGCTCATGGAAAAAAGTACCGGTCAGGTACTGTACGAAAAAAACAGCCACGACAGGCTCTCCCCCGCCAGCATAACAAAAATAATGACCATGCTTCTTATCGTGGAGGACATTGAGGCGGGAAAAATCAAGCGGGAGGACATTGTCACCGCCAGCTCCAGAGCCGCATCCTTCGGGGGCAGCTGCGTCTATCTTGAGGCGGGAGAAAAAATGACTGTGCATGAGATGCTCAAATGCATTGCTGTCGCCTCTGCCAATGACTGCGCGGTGGCCATGGCGGAGCATCTAAGCGGAACGGAGGCCCTCTTTGTGGAGCGGATGAACGAGCGTGCGCAGCAGCTTGGCCTGACGGATACCCACTTTACCAACTGCTCCGGCATATTTGACGACACGGAGCACTACACCTCCGCCTACGATGTGGCGCTTATGTCCGCAGAGCTTATAAAGCACGAGATGATAAAGGAATACAGCACCATCTGGATGGACTCTATCCGAAATGGCGAATTTGAGCTTGCCAACACCAACAAGCTGGTCTACTGGTATCCCGACTGCACAGGGCTTAAAACCGGCTTTACCTCCAAGGCCAAGTACTGCCTGGCCGCCACCGCAGAGCGCGACGGCATGGAGCTCATCGCAGTCATCATGCGCTCAGACAGCGGCGATAAAAGGAATGAAGATGCCACCGCCCTTTTAAATTACGGCTTTGCGGGCTTCTCCCTGTGTTCGCTGAGGGCCGACAGCCCTCTGCCTCAGCTGACTGTTGACATGGGCAGCGACAACTATGTGTCCCTGCAATACGACGGGCCGGAAAACGCGGTCATCCCCAAAAACGGCAATGCCCCGGAATACAGTCTGGCTCTGCCAAAAAGGGTCAGCGCCCCGGTAAAGCAGGGGGAAAAGCTGGGTGAGCTCATTGTCAGCATAGGCGGGGAGCGGGTGGAAAGCGTGCCGCTGCTGGCAGATCGGGATGTGCCCCGGCTGGGATTTTTCGGCATATTCGGCAGACTTTCAAAAAGCCTTGTGGGAATATGAAAAAATATTGAAATCCTGATGATTTAGTATATAATTGTAAGTATCCAAACCCCATCAGGAGGTACATATGATTAAAGTCGATTTAAGCGGCGCAGCTCCTTTTTTCGGTCCCGAGGGTCCCGATTACACGCTGGCTGCCAAGGCCCATGAAACTCTTGCATCCAAGAGCGGCAAAGGTGCGGAATTCACCGGCTGGGTAGAACTGCCCCGCCTCATAAAAGAAGGCGAGCTGGAGTCCATTATCCAAACCGCCGAGATGATCCGCAGCCGTTCCAGGGCGCTGGTGGTTGTGGGCATTGGCGGCTCTTATCTGGGTGCAAGAGGTGCTATTGAGTTCCTCAAGCCTATCAGCACCGAAAATGATCCTAAGGTCTATTTTGTTGGCAACGGTCTCTCTCCCGACGCTCTGTACTCCACCTTGAATCTGCTGGGTGACGCAGACTTTGATGTGAACGTCATCTCCAAATCCGGCACCACACTTGAGCCTGCGGTCTCCTTCCGAATCCTGAGAGAGCTTCTGGAAAGAAAATACGGCAGCAAGGCAAATGAGCACATCTTCGCCACCACCGATGCCTGCCGCGGCGTTCTCAAGAGCCTTGCGGACGCCAATGGCTGGAAGACCTTTGTGGTGCCCGATGTTGTGGGCGGCCGTTACAGCGTGCTGTCTGCCGTGGGTCTGCTGCCTATGGCTGTGGCCGGCATCAATGTGAGAAAGGTCATTGACTCCGCAATTAGCGCGATGGATGCTCTGGATGAGCGCAGCGAGAATAACCCCGTATGGCAGTACGCCGCTGCCCGCCAGCATCTTTATTCCAGAGGGTACAGCACCGAGATCCTGGCCTGCTACGAGCCCAGCTTCCGTTTCATGGCTGAGTGGTGGAAGCAGCTTTACGGCGAGAGCGAGGGAAAGGACGGCATTGGCATTTTCCCCGCCTCTGTTGAGTTCAGCGCAGACCTGCACTCCATGGGTCAGTATATTCAGGCAGGCCCCAGAAACCTGATGGAGTCTGTTGTCCGCTTCAATCAGAGCCACCACTGTGTGAAAGTCCCCTACGACAGGGATGATGCTGACGGTCTGAACTACCTTGCGGGCATCGATCTGCATGAGATCAACCGCATTGCGGCTGACGCTGTAAAGCAGGCGCATATTGACGGTGGCGTACCCAATATCGTCATAGAGCTTGAGCGCCGCAACGAAGCCAACTTCGGCGAAATGGTTGCTTTCTTTGAGCTGGCCTGCGCTGTTTCCGGTTATATGTCCGGTGTCAATCCCTTTGACCAGCCCGGCGTTGAGGCTTATAAGAAAAATATGTTCCGTATGCTGGGCAAACCCGGCGTATAAGCATTTAAGGCACGGTTCTGAAGAACCGTGCCTTAATGATATCCCTTCCTACAATGTGGAGATTGAAGCGGTCAAAAAGTCTGATAAGACTTTTTTGACAAGCTAAAGTAAGAAAAGACATCCAAAAGGATGTCTTTTCTTACTTATAAGGTTGAGGACAAAATGAAAAAGATGAAAAACTGTTACTTGCAGTATTAGAATACCCAAAAGATGTTTCAGAAAAAACCTAAAAATTGTTTCAAAAATATTAAATGCCCCGGTAAATTTTAATCGAAACTGACATTCCATATGCAAGCACTGCTCATTTTGTCATTGTCATAGGCCAGATAGCTGTCGGCATCCTCACCTGCCTGATACAGGACCGTTCCGGCAGTACCCAGCTTAAATCCTACGGCAGCGGCCTCTTTTGCTTTGTCGCCGCTGCTCAAAAGCTCTTTCACATGGCACTTCCCATCCTCAATATAGGCAGCGGCAATGCCGTTTTCCGTTTTGAAAAGTCCGCCGCCATAGGCGATGCAGAGAGCCTCTTCAAATTCTATGACCGCTTTCGTTGCGCTCATATGCTCTGTGCCTGTCAGGAAGCTTTCCCGAAGAGCATGATACTCCGCGGCACTTATTCTTTCCGCAAAGCCCTCTGTGTTTTCAAGCTCACTTGCACTGCGGCAGAGGCGGTGTCCGGTATTGATGATGTCCTCATACCACTTGTACAGGGATTCCTTTGCGGGCTGGGTGCAGATGATCCGCGCCCCACGCTTTCCGGCAAGCTCCGCACAGCCCCGGCTTAAGGCTGAGCCCATGCCGTGACCACGGAAGCTTTCAAAAACACCCACAGCGTAAAGATAGGCGCAGGGAATGCGCTCCCCGTTTTCAAGGCTCATGCCCTCTATCATATGGGCAGCGCCGGCAACCTCGCCTTCATGCTCAGCAACTAAACCGAAGCCCATTCGGGGCAGTATGCGGTAGAAATCCTCCACCATGGTCTCCGGGTCGCCAAAGCACTCTGCCCATATAGCTTTCAGAGCCGGAATATCTCCGGCTCTGTATTCTCTGATCACAAAATCAGCCATCTATCCACCTCGCCATATACTTCTTCAGTATATACTCAGGCTTGTAGGACATTTTGGACACTCTCAGATATTCAAGCCCCATATCGTCCTCGCGGTTGGTGTATTTGATGTGGGGATATTTTTCCATAAGCATACGGCACATCTCACGGCATACCATGGGATAGGAGCCGTCAAAGCTCATAAGAGCCTTTTCGAACATAACATCATAGGTGTCGTGGTTGATAATGGTGCCAAGAGTAAAGCCCACGACGATGCCGCCGCTTCTTAAAACACCGCCCTCCAGCTTCAGGTCATCGAAAGCGTCAAAGGCGCGGCGCATGGCACGGCGCTCATTAACGATGCCCTCGTCCACACGCTCGGAGTTTTCCTTGAACCATCTGTCCAGCATCAGCTCGCACTCGGGGATGAAGTCCTTGGTAAAGGGCACAAAATCCCAGTCGTTGGCAGCCTGAAAGCGGTTGCAGCTGTTCTTCTTGCCGTGGAGAGAACGGCCGGGATAGCTGGCGAGCTTCTCCACCAGGTACACATAGTCATTGAGGCCGGGATCCTCGCTGTATTCGAACCTGCCGGGGTACTCCGCCTCCAGCATCTCCCTGTGCTTTTCGGTGATGCTCTTGATGATAAACCGATTGTCCTTGCTGCCGGCGTGCCCGCGCATAAATTCAACTGCCGGACGCAGCGGGCCTGTACCGATGGGGAAGGAAAATACGTTCTCCCCCTCGTGTATAAGCTCGGTGAGCATCCTGCCCTCATGCCTGCAAATAAGCTGCCGGAAGACCTTGTCCCAAACATAGAGATTGGGAAAATTAAAATCAGCGCTGGGGCTGTCCTCCCGAAAAACGATCTCATCTACCCATTCCTTGTCGGAAAGGCTCACTTCCTTGAATTCCATTACTTTACTACTTCCCTTATTCTCTTTCTCAGTTCCCTCAGATCCATAAAAGCCTCCGGCCGCTTTGTCAGATCTCTTAGCAAAGCGGAGGGATGGTATGTAGCTATATACAATATGCCGTCCCGCTCGAACCACTGGCCATGCTCCTTGGTGATGCGAAAATCTTCTTTTATTATTTCCATAGCCGCAATGCGGCCAAGGCAGACTATTATTTTGGGCTCCAACAGCTTTATCTGGCGGTTTAACCAGCCGCGGCAGGCGTCCTTTTCCACATTCATGGGGTCACGGTTGTTGGGTGGGCGGCACTTGACCACATTGGCAATGTAGACCTTTGTTCTGTCCAGATCTATCATCTCCAGCATGCTGTCCAGCAGTTTTCCCGCAGGGCCTACAAAGGGTATGCCCTGAATATCCTCCTGCTCGCCGGGGCCTTCGCCTATAAACATTATATCCGCTTTTTCATTTCCGACGCCAAAAACCAGATTCTTTCTTCCCTTGCACAGGCCGCAGCCGCGGCACTCACCGCACTCGGATTTCAGTTTTTCCCAGCTGTCACTCATTTTTCAGTCCTCCGTTGCGCTGGCAAAGGACAGCAGAATATCCCGCTGATTCATCTGGGGATGGTCTATCACATATTCCAGCAGGAAATTCAGCATATCGCCGATATCTTTGCCTTTCAGGCCCTGCTTCATCAGGTCCTCACCGCTGACGGCCAGATTCTGCAGGGAATAGCACTCTCCGCTTTTGAGCACCGCTTTTAACGCCTTGCTGAAATCCGTGCCGGCAAAGGCATCATAGCAGGAGGCCGCCCTGCTGACAGCATCCGCGCCCCAGCGGCGCAGATAGTTTTTCCATATCACAGGATTTTCAGGCAGCGGCCCATCCAGGATCTTGGTGAGCTCCTGACAGACGCTGACCGTGCGGCTGTCAAGGTGCAGCGCTCTTAAAAAGCCCTCCACCCAATCGATGCAGCCCTGATGCTTCAAAGCAAGGCACAGACCGCACCAGCGGTCAACCGGCTTTTGGGGCAGGCGGTTCAAAGCTATGAAAAGGCTCTCCTCCTCAGGCCGGCGAATAAGGAAGCTGTCCATCAGACCCATTCTTATAAGAACAAAAACAGACTCCGGCTTCTTTGTGATCAGCAGCTTTTCCAGCTCCTGAGCAATTCTCTCCGGTGCAAGCTCCGCTGCCAGATGGGCTTTTTTCTCAATGGCGGAGAGAGTGTTGGCCTCAATGTCAAAGCCCAGCCGGGCCGCAAAGCGCAGAGCCCTGAACATACGCAGCGCGTCCTCTTCAAAGCGCTGCTCCGGATCGCCCACGCAGCGCACCAGCTTGTTTTTTATATCATCCACGCCGCCGAAAGGATCGGTAACAATACCATCGGGGGGGATGGCAATGGCGTTCATGGTAAAATCCCTGCGGCTCAGATCGGTGGTCAGGCTGCCCACAAAGCTGATGGCGCCGGGGTGCCTGTGGTCAGTATACTCGCCCTCAGCCCTGAAGGTGGTGACCTCCACGATCTTTGAGCCCTGTTTTACACCGACGGTGCCGTGCTTCATTCCATTTGTCACAGAGTCCGGAAAAATCTCCAGCACCTGCTCCGGCAGGGCGCTGGTGCACACATCCCAGTCATTGGGCTGAACGCCCAGGATCATATCTCTCACACAGCCACCCACAAGGCAGACCATGTGCCCCCTTGACTGAATGGCAAACAAAACATTACGAACATACTTGGGAGGCCCTATACTGCTCATATGTCATTCCTCCGTCTGCATATTTTTGTCACATTAGCTACTTGCAATGGCTATAAACGGGTATTATAATTCTATATGTATTTTATCATTTACGCCAAATAAACTCAATAGAAAGCTTCTTAAAATATATCACTCTTTAAGGATAGGATTCAGATTATGATCGATTTTACCAATTACCTCTCCCCCGGCAGAAAAGGCTACCTGATCGGTATAGGCGGCGTTTCCATGTCCTCTCTGGCAGAGGTGCTGCAGGGCATGGGGATCAGTATCTCCGGCTCTGATATGAATGACAATCAGAATGTCCGTTCCCTGATAGAAAAAGGTATTGAGGTTTTCATCGGCCATGAGGCCGCCAACATGAGCGAGGATATCGATTTCGTGGTCCGCACCGCCGCAGTCCACGACGAAAACCCCGAGATAGTCTACGCCCACGAGCACGGCATCCCCGTGTTTGAGCGCACCCAGGCCTGGGGCGCCATCTCCAAGGATTACAGCAATGCCCTGTGTATAGCAGGCACCCATGGCAAAACCACCACCACCTCCATGTGCACCCACATCCTCATGGCTGCCGACAGGGACCCCACTGTTATGATAGGCGGCAC
>CAZYTE010000050.1:0-10331 GCA_964649425.1 uncultured Oscillospiraceae bacterium | reverse complement strand
GTTATCCAGACTTTTACGCCTGAGAATGAGACCATTCAGCAGGCCGCAAGACAGGACTATGAGGATTTCTACCGTTCTGAAATTATGCTTAGAAAGCTGCAAAATGCCCCTCCCTTTACAGACTTCCTTGCTGTAACAGCCTCCGGTCAGGATGAGGAGCAGGTTGTAAATTGCTGCAGGTGTATAAAACGCTTCCTTGAAAGGCTTAGTGACCATAAGATGGTTTTATTCGGGCCGACGCCCCTTGCTGTCGTAAAAGTTAATAATCGTTATAGATACAGAGTTAACATTTCATGTAAATCGGATAAAAATGTCAGAGCTTGCATAAGTGCAGCGTTGACAGAATTTAGTACGGATAAAAGATTCAGAGGCGTTTCCGTGTATGCGGATAACGACCCAATTGATTGATTTGATTGGAGAAAGATATGGCATTACGTAATATTTTGACCAAAGAAGATGCTCTTCTTTATAAGACCAGCCGTCCTGTAACCGAATTTAATGAGCGTCTCCACCAGCTTCTTGATGATATGAGAGACACTCTTGACAATGCCGGCGGTGTAGGTCTTGCCGCTCCCCAGGTTGGTATTCTTCGTCGTGCGGTTCTTGTAATTGAAACCGAAGTCGATAAGGAAGCCGGTGAGGAGGAATATGTAATTGAGCTTATTAATCCTGAGATAGTTGCTGTTTCCGAGGAAAAGCTGGAGGAAGCCGAAGGCTGCCTCAGCGTCCCGGGTGAATACGGCCTTGTTGAGCGTCCTGTGGCCGTTGTGGTTCGCGCTCAGGATAGAAATGGCAACTGGTTTGAAGTAGAGGGCTTTGGTTTGACCGCTCGTTGCATGTGCCATGAGATTGACCATCTGGATGGCAAGCTGTTTCTGTCCAAAGCCACCAAGATGCTTGAAAAAGACGACATAGAATAATTTAGCCGAGGTGTCTTTCTGATGCGTATTGTTTTTATGGGTACTCCGGATTTTGCCGCGGCCTCTCTTTCTAAGCTGCTGGAAGAACGATTTGATGTAGCAGCTGTTTTTACCCAGCCGGATAAACCCAGGGGCAGGGGAATGGAGCTTGCGTTTTCCCCTGTAAAAGAAATTGCCTTGCAACACAACATCCCCGTGTATCAGCCCGTTAAAATGAATGATGGTGCGGCTCTTGAAGTAATAAAGGAAATCTCGCCTGATATTCTGGTTGTTGTTGCATATGGCAGAATATTGCCTGACAGTATTCTCGCTGTTCCCAAATACGGCGCAATAAATGTTCATGGCTCTCTTTTGCCGGCGTATCGCGGAGCAGCTCCCATACAGTGGGCAGTTCTCAACGGCGATAAAATTACCGGCGTAAGTACCATGTATCTTGCAAGTGAGATGGATACCGGGGATGTGATTTATACCGCCGAAACCGAGATAGGCGAAAAAGAAACTTCCGGCCAGCTTTTTGACAGACTGATGGAAATGGGTGCTGAGCTGCTTGTAAAAACTCTCAAAGACATTGACTCCGGCATCGCGCCAAGAACAGCTCAGGAGCATTCTAAGGCCAGCTATGTTAAAATGCTCGACAAAAGCCATTGTCCTATCGATTGGAACAAGACTCCCCGTCAGGTTCTCAAATGGATATATGGTCTCCAGCCCTGGCCCGTAGCGACAATGGAGCTGGAAGGCAAGACCTATCGTGTATTTGCTGCCGACTATACAAATAATTCAACCGATAAAGCTCCGGGCACTATTGTAAGTGCAGGCAATTCCGGCATTGAAATCGCCTGCGCCAATGGTGAGACTCTGATGATCACCGAAATTCAGGCACCCGGAAAGAAAAGAATGATGGCTGTTGATTTTCTTCGCGGTCATAGCATCAAGGTATAAGATATGCAGATTAATGCAAGGGAAGCGGCTCTGGAGGCGCTTGAACGCTGTACACACAGCGGGGCATGGTCCGGCGCGGCAATCGACAACACAATAAAAAAAGCTCAGCTTGACAGCCGTGACGCTGCCCTTGCCTCAAGGCTTTGCCTTGGCGTTTTGCAGAACCTTAATTACTGCGATTTCTGCATAGATCAGTACTATGAAAAAGGCTCAAATAAGCTTGAGGCCAAGCTTCTGAATATCCTCAGGCTTGGTGTTTATCAGCTTTTGTTCATGGATAAGATACCAAGCCGGGCGGCGGTAAATGAAAGTGTTGAGCTCTGTAAAAAATCCGGATATGGTCATGCTTCCGGTCTTGTAAACGCTGTTTTAAGACGCGTTTCCGAGCGTAAGGAAGCTCTGCCTGAACCGAAAAATAAAGGAAGCTCCGAATATTTATCTGTGAGATACAGCCATCCGCTGTGGCTCGTAAAGCATATCGTGAATGCACACGGATATGACTTCGCAGAAAGCTTTCTCGCAAAGAACAATGATGTGTCTGCCCTGACCATACAGGTCAACACACTTAAGGTCTCTGCTGAAGATTATTTGCGCGCTTTAGCAAGAAAAGATATCAGCTTTGAAACCGTAGACGGAGTCGAGGGATGTATTCGTCTCAACGGCGGTAAAGTCACAGATTTACCCGGTTTTGAAGAAGGTTTGTTTTATGTGCAGGATCTGGCTGCACGAGCTGCCGTGGAAGCTGTTGGGCTTGAACCGGGAATGAATGTTCTGGATGCCTGTTCTGCCCCCGGAGGGAAAAGCTTTGCAGCCGCTATCGCTATGAATAATTGCGGAAGCATTCTTTCCTGTGATATTCATGAGAAAAAGCTTGGCCTTATCCGTTCCGGGGCAGAGCGTCTTGGCATTGAGATAATTCATACCAGAGCCCGTGATGCAAGATCTGTTGAAGCGGAGCTTTGCAACTATTTCGACGCAATAATCGCAGATGTCCCATGCTCAGGCCTGGGTGTAATTGGAAAAAAACCTGAGATAAGAGGCAAAAATCCTGAAGATCTGGAATGCCTGCCAAAAATCCAGACGGATATTCTCACCGCTCTTTCTAAGTTGCTTAAGCCGGGAGGGATTTTGCTGTATTCCACCTGCACCGTTCTTTCTCGGGAAAACGAAGAAATAGTCAAGGCTTTTCTTGCCGGTAATCCTAATTTTGAAGCCATTGATTTTAAGCTTGGTAACATCGAATCCAGAAATGGAATGTACACTTTCTGGCCGCACATAGATGGGACAGACGGTTTTTTTGCCGCAAAACTGAAAAGGATAAAATAAATGCCTAAAAACATACTTTCAATGCTCCCCGAGGAAATTGAACAGGATTTTAAAGCCATGGGCGAGCCTAAATTCAGAGCAAAACAGGTTTTTGAATGGCTTGGTCGAGGTGTGAGAGATTTTGATGAAATGTCTAATCTGCCCAAAGCTCTGAGAGACAAGCTCAAAACCGAGTACTCTTTATATCGGCCTAAGGTTCTGAGCAAGCAGGTTTCCGAGATAGATGATACCATCAAATATCTCTGGGAGCTCCACGACGGAAACGCCGTTGAAACCGTTGTCATGAGCTATAAGCACGGAAATACTGTGTGTGTATCCTGCCAGGTAGGCTGCCGTCAGGGATGTGCTTTCTGCGCATCCACCATAGGTGGTTTAGTCCGATCGCTGGAGCCGTTTGAAATTCTCGATGAAGTTATGTATTCACAGCTCGATTCCGGCAAACACATATCCAATATTGTGCTTATGGGAATCGGTGAGCCTCTTGATAATTTCGACAATGTCATGCGGTTCCTTGAGCTTGTAAACCATCCTCAGGGAATGAATATCGGAATGAGACATATTACTTTATCTACCTGTGGTATCACTGAGAGATTTGATGATCTTGCAGACAGAGATCTTCAGATAACTCTGGCAGTATCTCTCCATGCTCCCGATGACGAAACCAGATCAAAAATAATGCCCGCCAACAGGGGAAGGGGAGTAGATGAGTTAATGCGCTGCTGCCGCAGATACTATGAGCGAACCGGCAGACGCATTACATTTGAATATGCCATGATAGACGGTGTTAATGATACAGAATACCACGCCAGACTCCTTTCAAAGCACGCGAAGAGCGTTGGTGCACATATAAATCTTATCCCTTTGAATCATGTTGAGGAGAGAGAATTCAAGCCCTCGACTCCCGAGCATTTAAAAGCATTTATTAAAATACTTGAAGATGCCGGCATAAGTGTTACTGTCAGGCGCAAACTTGGCAGTGATGTGGATGCTTCCTGTGGTCAGCTCCGCAGAAAAATGCAGAAGAAGGACACATCCGGTATTTCCTGATTTTTCAGGAGAAGCGAGGAATTAATGAAAAGTTTTGGATTAACTGATAAAGGTAAAATCAGAAAGGATAATCAGGATAGCTTCATCATTGAAAAATGTGAAGCTAAGGACTGCCTGATCGTTGCGCTTTGCGATGGCATGGGCGGCGCAAAGGCCGGCGGTCTGGCAAGCCAGATATCCAACAGGTCATTTGTTTCTTATATATATGCAAAACTCACATCAAGAGTCAACAAGGCCCCTGATTATAAGCAGATTTTACAGGATGCCTGCGCAGATGCCAATGGTGTCGCATATGAGTACTCTCAGTTTGACGAGGCTTTTAACGGGATGGGCACCACTATTGTAGGTGGTGTGATAAAGAATAACGGTAATGGTTATATTATAAATGTGGGCGACAGCCGCGCATACCATATATCAAAACGAAGCGGCACCATTTACCAGCTCACCAGGGATCATTCTCTTGTCGAAGATCTGGTAGAGTACGGCGCAATAACCAAGGAGCAGGCAAAATCTCATCCGCAGCGCAATGTTATAACCAGAGCACTGGGCTCCGAAAGCAATGTTGAATCTGATTTCTTTGAATTTACCCTCCAAAACGGAGATGTTCTGCTGCTTTGTTCTGATGGTTTGTCGAATATCGTAAGTGATTACGAAATGCTTGATTACGCCAGAGAGTACACTGATCCCGAGCTTCTGTGCAGAGCGCTGATGAGCAAAGCTTTGAACAGAGATGCAAAAGACAATGTTACCGTAGTTGCAGTTGTCAAATAAGGAGCGCCTATGAACACACACGATAAGTATATCGGCAAAGTGCTTGACGGCCGTTATGAAGTTCTTGAGGTCATTGGCGAAGGCGGCATGGCAGTAGTTTATAAAGCCCTTTGCCACAGACTTAACCGATATGACGCAATCAAAATAATGCGTGATGACACTATGTCTGACGAGGAATTTCGCCGTCGTTTCTGTGCCGAAGCGCATGCTGTTGCGATGCTCTCCCATCCAAATATTGTTGCTGTATACGATGTCAGCCACAGCTATGACATTGAATACATAGTAATGGAATTAGTGGAGGGAATTACTCTCAAACAGTATATGGACCGAAAGGGCGCAGTCAATTGGCGGGAGTGTCTCCATTTTTCCCGTCAGATATGCAAAGCTCTTGCACACGCGCATGAACGCGGCATAATCCACAGGGATATTAAGCCGCACAACATTATGCTTTTAAGAGACGGCACAATCAAGGTTGCTGATTTTGGTATTGCCGCTCTTGAAAATGAGATCTCAGAGAATCAAGGCCAGGCTGTTGGCTCGATACATTATATCGCCCCTGAGCAGGCACGCGGAGCCAACCCCGATGCCAGAAGCGACATTTATTCCCTGGGCGTAGTAATGTATGAAATGCTTACAGGTGTTAAGCCATTTAACGGCAGCAGCATAAATGAGATTGCCGTAATGCACATGAACGCCGACCCTGTTCCTCCTCATGATCTTATTGCCGATATTCCTGCGGAGCTGGAAGCCATTGCTCTTAAAGCGATGAACCGTGATATCAAAGCCCGGTATCAGTCTGCCAATGAGCTTTTGCAGGATATGGAGGACTTTATTCAAAGCCAGAGCAGAGAAGATGATGCCGAAGAATACGAAAATCCTGCGGTTATGCCTGTTCGTTCTGTCAGCGAGCTTTCCCGGGAAAAGTATAAACTTCGCCGCAGACGCTCTTCGCGAGTCAGCTTCCTCAGCGGCATGTTCGCTGTATTGCTTAGCATTATTTTGTTGGTCGCTTTTGTTTGGGATTTTTGGCTTGACGATGTATTTTCTCCCGCGGTCAGAATTGATCTGCCGGATTTTGTCGGCTCAAATTATGAAGAGATCATACAGAATCCGGAGCTCATGGAGCTATATAGCTTTGAGTTCACTTTTGTAGTGGATCCGGATACGGCACCGGGTACAGTCATATCCCAGAATCCAAATAAAGGCCGCAGCATGATGCTTACCCCCACCGGAATCCAGGTTGAGCTTACTGTCAGCACCGGTCTGGTTCTCACTCAGGTGCCGGATGTGATCAATCTTGATTATCGTGATGCTGTAAGCATTTTACAGCAGGCCGGTTTTCCCGCAGAGATTGAAAATACCACTTCCGATACAGTTGAAAAAAATGTAGTCATGGCATCAAGCCCGCAGGCCGGAGAAGAAATCACAACCGGAACCACGGTATATCTTACTGTAAGCAGCGGTACTGAAATTTCTTATATGACAATGCCAAATCTAATTGGCTTGTCTGAAAATGCCGCCGTTGTTCAAATTGAGAATTACGGTCTCAGTTATGGCGGCGCTGAGAGAGTGACCAGTGATCTTCAGGCAGGCACTGTCATTGGACAGAGTGTGGAAGCATTTACTCCTGTTGAAGAACACAGCAAGATAATTCTTACTGTTTCCAGAGGGCCTGAGGCCTGATAGAGGGATATATGATAATTGGAACTATAGTAAAAGCTCTGAGCGGTTTTTATTATGTACAGACTGAAAATGGAATTATTGAATGTAAAGCCAGGGGCAAATTCCGCTTGGACGGAACATCTCCTCTGGTTGGTGACAAGGTTCAATGCAGTTTGGATGCCCACGGAAAGGGCCGTGTAGACAGTGTCTATGATCGCAGGAACTGGTTTATCCGTCCTGCTGTTGCCAATATTGACGCACTGGTCTTTGTTGCCGCAAATACCAATCCGGTCACAGATCCCTTTTTGATCGACCGCGTTTCTGTTATCGCAGAAAACTCCAACTGTGAGCTTATCATATGCATCAACAAGACCGATATTGATTCCGCGGATGAACTATACGATACCTTTACCCGTGCCGGTTTTCCGGTTGTTCGCACAAGTGCTGAAACAGGCGATGGCATAGAAGATCTCAGAGGCATGCTGAATGGAAAAATTTGTGCATTTACCGGCAATTCAGGTGTTGGCAAATCCAGCATTTTAAATGTTCTATTGCCGGGTATTAATATAAAAACCGCTGAAGTAAGTGATAAGTTGGGCCGTGGCAAGCATACCACAAGACATGTGGAGCTTTATGACATTGGAGATAATATTCTTGTAGCTGATACTCCCGGTTTCGCATCATTCGATATTGAAATGATGGATATAATTCCCAAGGAGGAATTGCAGTACTGCTTCAGGGACTTCTCTCCTTACATAGGCAAATGCCGCTTCAATAATTGTGCACATCTGAAAGAGCCCGGCTGTGCGGTTACTGAGGCACTGAGCAAAGATCTCATCATTAAAAGCCGTTACAAGTCCTATGAAAAACTATATGAGCTCAGCGCCCAGCATAAATCCTGGGAAATAAAACAGAATTAAAACAAGGCCCCTCGCATATGATGTAATAAATCATAATGCGGGGGGCGTTTTTTTGAGGAAAGGGCATAACTTCTGGGCATTTATTGCAATTTTTGCAGGCGTTACAATAATTCTTTCCCTGATTTTGCCCACTCAGTTCTGGTGGTTTGTTTTTGCTGCTGCGCTCATTGCTTTGGGTTTATGGTGTCTGCGTTGTTGTTAGGAGGGGAATATGAGGATTTATATTTTTAAGCTTCCAAGGTTTTTTTCAAATCTGATTTCCGGCTTTTCAAAAAAGTAATATTATTTTACAGCTTTACATACGCTGTACAAACAGTTCAGCAAGGAGTGCTACAATGGAAATTGTTCTTGAGAATAAAACAACGCCAGCATACAGAGAAGCATATCATCAGATGAAAAGAATTCAGGAAACTGCAGAAACAGTCGTGCCGGATATTAATGAAGATATTGGTAAAATAGCCAGCGTTCAAAGCACGATAATGCTTAAAAGCAAAGATATTGTGACAGATGGTGTTTCAATCAGCGGAGAAGCCAGCATAACCATCTTATATATCACCGAAACCGAGGACTCCGTTGCCCATATAAAGCTGAGCAAAAGCTTCACTATCCGCTATGAGATTCCAGATATTAAGCAGGACGATATTGCGCAGATCGATCTTCAGATAAGCAATATTGAAGCACGGGTGATAAATCCCCGGAAAGTGTCTGTTACCCTTGAAATATGCGGAGAATTAAGCTGCTATGTTCCTGAGCAGGTTGATGAACAAAGCGTAGTTCCGGAAAAATATAATAAGGTACTGAAGGCAAATAATGCGGCTTTTGAGCTTATGCTCCCCATCTCTGTTTGCGAGAAGACATTCGCAATAAATGAACAGTTTATTTTCCCGTCCGCAAAGGCAGAGCCAAGCAAAATTGTGTTTACAAAAGTAAATTTAAATGTGACAGACAGTCAGCATGTTGGATCCAAGCTTATTGTAAAAGGCACAACTAATGTCTCTGTTTGCTATATGTCCAAAGATGAATCATATCCGATTTTCACCCAGTTCGCTTCAGCCTTTTCTCAGATCATTGACACCGGGGCTGACTCAATTGATAACTGTTCATATTTCTTGGAGTTGACTTCGTGTTACTTTGATTTAACCGAGACAATAAGCGGTGAACATGCACTGGAGGTTGAGCTGCACGCTGTCATTCAAATTGTATGCCGAAAAACTCATCAAATTCAGTATATATCAGATATGTACAGCAATTTAATGCCACTGAATATGATTTTTCAGGAAAAAACGATAATAAATACATCAGAAATAAAATATGACAGAGTAAATATTAACGAGAAACTCAGCATTGCTGATGAATGTGAAGATATTCTTTGTGTAATTCCATCTGTAAGTCAAATGAGTATTTCAGATCAGGCGCTTAAGGGGATAATTAATTTTGACATAATATATAGAAGCAAAGCCGGAAACATATCATCTGTACGCAGAAGCATAAATTCCGAAGCAAAAGAACTGCTGCCGGGCTCAAGACTTGTAAGCTATAGATTAAATAATCTGGATATTCATCCATACGAATCCATTGTAGACCTTCAATGTACTTTGGAATATGCATATCAGTCATTTAAAAACCACGAGTACAGCAAAGTTGATTCTGTTGAAATGTGCGAAGACCGGACATATGACACAAACAGCTTTCCCTCTGTCACCATGGTTAGGGTAGATGACGAAACACTTTGGGAGCTAGCAAAAAAATATCATTCCAGCATAGAAAAAATATGCGAAAACAATGACACGCAAAATCTCAAGAGTTCGTTAATCATGATACCGAAAGAGTGTTAGTAAAATGCCTGTTCCACTTTGGAACAGGCATTTTTCAACAGGAAAAAGTCATTTTGCCCTTGCCATATAGTAAGCGATATGATAAAATATTTGCCGTTAAATTGTAATAAATCTGCACAAGAGGAGAATATATCATGTCCGGACATTCCAAATGGCACAACATACAGAAGACCAAGGGCGCAGCTGACGCAAAGCGCGCAAAGATTTTCACCAAGATCGCCCGTGAAATGATCGTTGCAGTCAAGGAAGGCGGCAGCGGTGATCCCCGCAGCAACTCCAAACTGGCTACTGTTATCGCAAAGGCAAAGGCAGCCAACATGCCTAACGACAACATCAAGCGTACCATCGATAAGGCTATGGGCGCAGGCGGCGGCGAGAACTACGAAAAGATCGTATATGAAGGCTACGGCCCCTGCGGAGTCGCTGTTATCGTTGAGACTATGACCGATAACCGCAACCGTACCGCCGGTGAAGTTCGCCACTACTTTGATAAGTTTGGCGGCAACATGGGCGCCGCAAACTGTGTTTCCTGGTCCTTCGACCGCAAGGGTGTTATTGTCATCGATAACGAGGATGAGGATCTTGATGAGGATACCGTAATGATGGCAGCACTTGATGCAGGCGCAGCTGATTTTGAGGCAGAAGGCCCTGTATTTACCGTCTACACCGCCGATGAGGACGTTGCCACCGTTGCTGACGCTCTCACCGCAGCAGGCTACAAGCTGCTCTCCGCTCAGTCCGAAATGCTGCCCCAGAACGGCTACATCAAGCTCACCAGCGAGGACGATATCAAGAACATGCAGAAAATGCTTGATATGTTCGAGGACAACGACGATGTCCAGAACGTCTGGCACAACTGGGAAGACGCTGAATAAGGCGCATTCGTGCCTTGAAATGGCAAAAGCGGGCTG
>CAZYTE010000049.1:0-10457 GCA_964649425.1 uncultured Oscillospiraceae bacterium | reverse complement strand
GCTCCACGCACAAATACCCAATTCCATCATCGCAGGCCAGTTTGTAAACCCCGCAAATCCTGATGCCCATTACCTGAGCACCGGACCTGAGATCTGGCAGGATACTGACGGGCAGGTGGATGCGTTTGTTGCCGGGGTAGGCACCGGCGGCACCATCACCGGCACCGGCAGATATCTGAAGGAGTATAACCCCGGGCTGTTCATTCTGGCTGTGGAACCTGAGGGCTCCGATGTGCTGTCCGGCGGGGAGCCGGGAGAGCACAATCTTCAGGGCATGGGAGCAGGCTTTATCCCTGAGATACTTGATGTATCCATCTTAAACGAAGTGACCGTTGTCAAGGATGAGCAGGCGTATGCCGCAGCCCGGCTCATGGGCAAGAAGGAAGGTGTCCTCATCGGCACCACCTCCGGCGCCTCTCTGCATGCGGGCATTGAGCTTGCCAGGCGCCCTGAGTTCGAGGGCAAAAATATCGTTGTTCTGCTGCCCGACTCCGGCACCAGATACCTCTCCACCGATCTTTTCAAAGAATAAACAAGCCCCCTGTTTGTTTTCACAAACAGGGGGTATTGATTAAAACTCAATGGGCATAAAAGCATCCTCTTCAGAGCTGCGTTCTTCCTTTACAGGTTCCTTGGCTTTGCTGCTTTCCTTGGCAGCAATGCCGCCTTCTGCCTGCTTGAAGGCGCTATGTACGCTCTGGATATTGCCGAGGGCCGCTGCCATGCTCTCCTCGGTCTGGCGGATAATATCCTCCACATACTGGCTGGCAACCAGACGCAGTTCCTTGGACTTGGCCTCGGCAGATTCGATCATCTCAGCGCTCTTTGCTCTGGCAACACGGACGATCTCCTGTTCCTGCACCATGGCTCTGGCCTTTTCTTCGGCGCTCTTACGGAGAGCCTCAGCCTCACGCTTGGCGTTGCCTATAAACTCATCTCTTGCGGCGACCAGACGCTTTGCCTCTGCAATGGAACTGGGAAGGCTGGCCTTGATGTCATTGATGATCTCTATGGCCTTTTCGCGCTCGATTATGCACTTATCGTTGCCCAGAGGAACGCCCCAGGCCTCAGTCACCATACCGTAGAGTATATCCAGCAGCTCAATGATATCATTATTGTCCATTACTTTGCCCTCCACACTTTTGCTTTTCTCTCAATGTCATCAATTATCTCATTTGGCACAAGGCCCTGAAGATCGGCACCGTACATAGCCATCTCACGGATAACCGAGGAGCTGAGAAAGGTATATTTTTCGCTGGCTGTGAGAAACATGGTCTCCAGCTCGGGATTCAGGCGTTTGTTCACCTGATTCATCTGAAACTCATACTCGAAGTCCGATGCTGCGCGCAGGCCCTTGACCACAACGGGGTTTTCAAAGTTTCTGGCGTAGTCCGCAAGCAGGCCGGAATAATAATCCACTCTCACATTAGGAAATCTGGAAACGACCCGCGAGATCATTTCCAGCTTTTCTTCGATCGTGAACATAGGTGCGCTCTTTGTGCGGTTATGCATGATGCACACAACCACCTCATCAAAGATTCTGGCGCTGCGGCGGATTATATTCAGATGACCCAAAGTGATGGGGTCATAGCTGCCGGGGCAGATAGCTGTCCTCATTGATCACAGTCCTTTGTATATATACAGACTTTTAACTTTCCGTAGCCGTATTCCTTGCGTTTTCTGTAAGGAGCGTTCATTTCAGGAAGGATTTTGTCCTTTCGCGCTTCACAGACTATTATACCACCATCCGACAATATGTCAACCAAATTGATTATTTCCAGCACAGGTGCATAGAGCTCGGAATCATATGGCGGGTCAATAAAAATAAGGTCAAACTTGCCGCAGCCCTTCAGAAAGCTGAGGGCATCCATCTGAAGCACATTGCCTTTCAGGTTGCAGGTTTTCAGGTTCTCCTTGACTATTTTAATGGCCTCTCTGTTTTCATCCACAAAGGTCACGCTCTCTGCGCCGCGGCTGAGGCACTCAATGCCCAGCTGACCGGTGCCGGCAAAGAGATCCAGCACCTTCCTGCCCTCAATGTCAAACTGGATAATATTGAAAATAGATTCCTTCACATTATCTGTGGTGGGGCGTATGTCATAATTTGTGGGAGTGTTCAGTTTTCTGCCTCTGGCAGTGCCGGTGATAACTCTCATTTATTCACTCTCCTCATTTCTGTGGAAATGGTCATATACAGCCTGCGCCGTATTCTTCGGCACCACAAGCTGAAGCTGGCTGAGCTCAGCATTTTTTATAGCTTTTACAGATTTGAAGTATTTTATCAGATCGTTTCTCCGCTTTGCACCCACACCGGGTATCT
This sequence comes from uncultured Oscillospiraceae bacterium, assembly GCA_964649425.1. Taxonomy (GTDB): domain Bacteria; phylum Bacillota; class Clostridia; order Oscillospirales; family Oscillospiraceae; genus Limivicinus. Next base: position 8,137 of record CAZYTE010000049.1, on the reverse strand, counting down.
CATCCAGAGTGGAACCGTAGGCTTTATTTCTGAGAGAGCGCTGATATTCTATTGCAGTATTGTGGGTCTCCTCCTGGATGTTTCCAACCAGAGAGAACACCGCCTGATTGTTGCTGATGCCGATCTCCCTGCCCTGAGGACTTATAAGGGCGCGGGTGCGGTGCCTGTCATCCTTGACCATGCCGAATACCGGCACACCGAGCCCAAGCTCATTCATAGCCTCCAGAGCCTTCGCTGCATGGGTATCGCCGCCGTCTATCAGCAAAAGATCCGGCAGGGGCATGAATTTCTCATCCCCGTCCACATAATGCTTAAACCTGCGGTAGACCGCCTGATACATGCTGGCGTAGTCATCCCGCACAGGCATATCCTTTATTTTGAACTTGCGGTAGTCACGCTTCAGAGGCTTTCCGTCCACATGAACGGTCATAGCGGCAACAATGCCGCTGTCACCAAGGTTTGAAATATCAAAGGCCTCTATTCGCTTAGGGAACACTTCCAGATTAAGAGCCTTCTGCAGCCACTCAAGTGTTTTTGACCTGCGCTGCTCGGCGCTGGTGCTGCGCTGGATCTCCTCCCGGGCGTTGAGCTGAGCGGCTTCAATAAGCCGCATTTTTTCGCCTCTTTTGGGATTTTCTATATAGATGCGCCTGCCGGAGCATTCGCTTAAAAGCTCCTCAAGCTCACCGGCATCCTCAATCTCGCAAGGCAGGATTATTGACTTGGGCCAGCCGCCTCTGTGGGCGGTATAATACTGGCGCACCAACTGAGAAACCGCCTCGGAATCCTCCTCCAAAGGCTCGTCCATCAGCTCAAAATCCTTGCCCACCATGTCACCGTCCACAAAATGCAGAACCGTAAAACAGCTCTTGGCACCTCTGCAAAAGCCTATCGCATCAGTGTCTGCAAAGGCTGTGGAAATAACACGCTGCTTATTTGCAAGGGTCTCAACGGCTCGAAGCCTGTCGCGAAGCTCCGCAGCCTTTTCAAAACGCAGCTCTGAGGCCGCCTGTTCCATCTGCTGACGGGTGCTGTCAATAAGCTCCTGACTCCTGCCCTCCAGCACCAGCACAGCCTGCTGCATAGTGCGGCGGTAATTCTCACTGTCGCTGTCCTCCAGGCACCAGCCTGCGCAATTACCCATATGGTAGTTCAGACAAGGCCGCTCTTTGCCGATATCCCGGGGAAACTTTCTGGAGCAATCCGGCAAAAGCAGGGTCTTACTGACAGTGCTGATTATCTCTCTGGTCTGACTCCTGCCGCCAAAGGGGCCGTAATATTTTGCTCCATCCTTTGAGGGCTTGCTAACCAGTGTCATGCGGGGATACTCACTTTTTACATCAACTCTGATAAACGGATAGCCCTTATCGTCCTTCAACAGAATGTTATAATGGGGCTTATGACGCTTTATCAGGGAGTTTTCCAGAACTAAAGCCTCAAACTCACTGCCGGCAACAATTACATCGAAATTCTCGACCTTCTGCACCATGGCTTCCACCTTGGGCAGATGCTCGCCGTGGAAATAGGAGCTGACACGGTTTTTCAGCTTCTTGGCCTTGCCCACATAGATCACTTCGCCGTGCTTATCCAGCATTATGTAAACCCCGGGCAGAAGCGGCAGATTATTTGCTTTTTCCCTTAAAGCATCGAGCATGGATTTATGCAGACAGCTCCTGCGCTGCCTTCTCCTTATTTCCGTAAATCAACCATACGGTGATGGATACAATTACAATTATGCCGCCGATAAAGGCAAATAATCCGGGAGTTTCACCGTCAAACAGCATAACCCACACAGGATTCAGAAGCGGCTCCACTGCGCCAAGCAGTGCGCATGCCAGCGGCGGGCAGTGCTTGGTGGATTTGACATAGAGAATATAGGCAATACCCAGCTGGAATACACCCAAAACAAGGATGCTCACGGTGGCCACAGGGGTAAATACCGGCTTCGTGGTGATGATAAAGGGCAGGCCGATAAGGAATGTGAATATCTGTGCTATGAGCACCGCGCTGAAACGCTGCTCTCCCTCAAGGCCTCCGATGGACATATACATGCCGGCCATAAACATTCCGGCCAATATGGCAACAAGATTGCCCAGGATGTAGCCGGGCTTGAGCTGGTCGAGGAAGAACAGGGCTATTCCGAACAGAGCGCACGCAGAAACAAGTACATCGGCCTTTTTGACCTTTGTTTTAAAGAGCACCGCGGAATAAAACACAATGAACACCGGAGCCACAAACTGCAGAACAATGGCGTTTGCGGCGGTGGTCAGTTTGTTGGCGCAGGTAAAGCATGTATATGTACAGCCTGCCAGTATTCCGGCAATGATGGTCTTTTTGTTGATGGAAAGCTTATACCGCTTTATGAGCATATATACGCCGATGGTGACTCCGGCTATAAGGCTTCTTGTGCCGGAAACCGCAAAGGCATTCCATGGCACAAGCTTCATTAAAATTCCTGCCACGCTCCACAGCGCGGCGCAGGCAAGCATCTCAAGGATGGCTATATTTTCTTTTTTCATTTTGCTTCACCGTTTTTACCGGATAATACCGAAATAATATCAAAAAGGCATGCCATCGGCATGCCTTTGTATGCAATTAACAACAGACGATCACTCAGAGAAATCGGAATCGATCAGCTCGGAAAGAGTTGCAATAGCTGCGTCCTCGTCTGCGCCGTCAGCAATGATGGTGATCTCGGTGCCCTTTACGATGCCCAGAGAGAGAACACCCAGAAGGCTCTTTGCGTTTACGCGTCTGTCTTCCTTCTCTACCCAAATGCTGCTCTTAAACTCGTTAGCTTTCTGAATGAAGAAAGTCGCCGGTCTGGCATGAAGACCCACCTGATTATTAATGACTACTCCTTTGGTTATCATACTCGCCACTCCTTATATTTATTCAATATATTACGGGTATACAATACCAAATTTTGAGGCAATCGTCAACCGATTTTATCCGTTTCGTTGTTTTAACCATTTATTACTATTCTTAAAGCTAATTTTTACTTCAGTTCGACAACAGTAACACCGTTTTCTCCCTCTCCATAGCGGCCCAAGCGGAAAGATCTGACACTCTTATTGCGCTTTAGCATCTGCTGTACGGCAGCTCTCAACGCGCCTGTACCCTTGCCGTGGATAATGGTGACGGTCTTGAGTTTTGCCATGACAGCATTGTCTATATACTGCTCTGCAACCGCAACAGCTTCAATGGATTCCATGCCTCTCAGATCTACCTGAGGCTCTATGGTCATACTCCGGAGCTTTGCGGCGCTTGCAGCGGAAACGGACTTTTTATTTGCTGGGGCTTCGCCTTCAAGCAGCAAGACTTCGTCCTCCCTGGCGGTCACATTCATTATGCCCGCTCTGAGCGTCAGGATTCTGTCTGCGGAGATGGAAATTACTTGCGCCTTCATACCCATGGACTTTATCTGAACGGTATCGCCCTCTTTTACAGGTCTGGAGGAAGATTTCTCCTCCGTAACAGCGACGGAGGGCTTAAGCGCTTCCTCAGAGAGATTCAGTCTGCGCCTGAGCTCAGTTCTGGCCTCATTTATTCTATGAGCATCATCCTCTTCGTTAGCACGCTTTTTCATCTCATCCAGCTCGCGGAATACGGATTCCGCTGTCTCTCTGGCCTCAGCTATGATGCGCTCAGCCTCACGGCGGGATTTGAGGTCAGCCTTTTCAAGTCTTACCTCAAGCTCAGCTCTCAGCATGGCGGACTTTTTGGCATTTTCCTCTGCCTGTCTCAGCTTCTGGGTGATCTCGTTCCTGTCCTTTTCAAGGAGCATCCTTGTCTGCTCCAGCTTTTCGATGGTTGCTTCAAAGCTGGCGCTTTCGGTGCTTACCCGGCTTTTGGCATCCTCTATGATATCCTCACCCAGACCCAGGCGCTTGGAAATGGCAAAGGCATTGGATTTTCCGGGAATACCCACAAGCAGTCTGTAAGTAGGTCTAAGAGTCTCCACATCAAACTCGCAGGACGCGTTCTGCACACCTTTTTCGTTGGTTGCATAAACTTTCAATTCTGCATAATGGGTGGTTGCGGCGATCATGGCACCCTTCTGGCGGGCATATTCTATGATGGACACAGCCAGGGCCGCACCCTCAGTGGGGTCGGTACCGGCTCCCAGCTCGTCAAAGAGAACCAGAGAGCGATCATTGCACAGCTCCAGAATGCTGACAATATTGGTCATGTGTGCAGAGAAGGTGGACAGGCTCTGCTCAATGCTCTGCTCGTCACCGATATCCGCCAGAATATGGCTGAAAACAGGCAGGTTGCTGCCGTCAGCCGCGGGAATGTGAAGGCCGCACTGGTTCATGGCCGAGAGCAGACCAATGGTTTTTAAAGACACAGTTTTGCCGCCGGTATTAGGGCCGGTGATGACAAGAGTATTGAAATTCTCACCCAACTCCACATTGATGGGCACAGCCTTTGACTGATCCAGCAGTGGGTGGCGGGCCTTTCTCAGGACAATTCCTGCCCCATCCATGGATGCGGGCTGGCAGTCCAGCTTATAGGAAAGCTTGGCCTTGGCAAAAATCAGGTCAAGTATTACCAGCATCTCCTGATCGGCGGAGATATCATCCCTGTGGGCAGCGCAGTCAGCAGAAAGCTCCGCCAGAATACGCTCAATCTCAAGCTTCTCCTTGGCAGCCAGCTCCCGAAGCTCATTGTTTGCCTTGACAGCAGCCATAGGTTCTACGAACAGGGTTGCACCGGAGGCAGAGATATCATGGACAAGGCCTGCCACCGCACCCTTATGGTCAGCCTTCACAGGCACCACATAGCGGTCGGAGCGCATGGTGATAATAGGCTCCTGCAGAGCCTTTGCATATGAGGGTGAGGAGATTATCTTCTGCAGGGCATCCCTTGCTCTCTGAGCCGCAGCCCGCATTTTGCGCCTGATGGAAAGGAGCTCACCGGATGCGCCATCCGCGATCTCATCCACACCCACAATAGAGGTGCTTATCTTCTCCTCAAGGAACTTGTTGGCATGCAGGGCGTAGAACAAATGGTCAATGCAGGTCTTGCCCACGCTGTCGGCGGCAATGTAGCCGCGCACCAATCTGGCGCATTGCAGAACTTTGGCGATATCCAGAAGCTCCGCTGTGTTCAGGGACCCGCCCAAATCAGCTCTTGCCAAAGAGGGACGCACATCTTTGAGGGCATAGAAGGACGGACTTCCACGCACTGCCATCATGGTTTTGGCCGCGGTAGTTTCCTCGATCCAGTGCCTTACCTGAGCAGGCTCCGAAGACGGGCTCAGCGCCAGAGCCTTTTCCTTGGCAATATCTCCCACAGCATGCTGGGCCAAAAGCTCCAGCACCACAGGCAGTTCAATTGTATTCAGTGATTTTTCAGCAAAATTCATCGTATTTTCTTCCAGTAATCCAAAGTGGAAAATCGTTTTTCCGTGTGCAAAAGCAGATACTTTTCAGTTGCCGCACCCAGCCTGTCCAGAGCTTCCCTGCCAATACTGAAGGAAAACAGCTGCTTGGGATTTGCGCCGATAATATAGCGCATGGCGCTGAGAGAGTCGGCACACAGGGGCGCAAGCTCACCGGAAACGCTGCTCCTGCAGGGTCTGCAGCAGAGCCTGCCGTTGTCTATGCCCAGCATGGGTTCTTTAGGTTCCACTTCCTCGCAGACAGAACAGGCCGCCAAGTCAGGCTCATAGCCTGCAAGGCACATGAGCCGCAGCTCAAAAGCAGCCTTGATGTGCTCCGGGGGATACATATTCCGGCTCAGGGCGTATAGAGAGTTGAGTATAAGCTGCAGCATGGCCGCGTCCGGCTGATCCTCTACGCTTAAAGTGTCCACACAGTCTGCAAAGTAGCAGCCAAGGGAAAAGGCCGCTATATCCCCTGTCAGACCGGAGAAGTCCTCCACCACCGATGCCTCGTTTATCGTCCATCTGCCCTTATTTCCAAAAAGGGTCATGTCCGAGTAGCACAGCTGCTGGGTGGCGGCGGCGGTCTTGCTGCCCTTTCGCAGGGTGCCTCGGGCTTTGGCCGTTATCTTTCCCTCGGAGGCTGTAAAAACAGTCAGTATTTTATCTGCTTCCTTGTAGCGGCTCTCCCGCAGCACAAGGGCTTTAGTTGTTTTGAACATAAATTATGTAAACCTGCATTTCAGGTGGGGCATGGCCCACCTTATTCCTTCCCCTGCTCGCACACAGCTTTGTAAAGCAGATAGTACAGCGGGTCACCGGTTTCGGCAAAGGCTTTCCAAATGGCATCGTCTTTCATATCTGTCACCTCTGGGATTATTATTGCCGCCCGGGGTGACAAATTGCATGGAAATAACTTACTCTCCGAAACCGAAATTGCGAAGCTGCGCCATGGAGTCACGCCAGTTTTCCTTGACCTTTACCCAGGTCTGCAGATAGACCTTGGTACCCATGAAAGCCTCGATATCGGTACGGGCCATCTCGCCGATCTTTTTAAGCATTGATCCCTTTTTGCCGATAATAATGCCCTTATGGCTGTCCTTTTCGCAGAAAATAGTGACCTCCAGATCGATTATGCCGTTGTCTCTTTCAGAGAACCTGGTGACCTCGATGGCGGTACCGTGGGGTATCTCCTTCTCCAGGCAGAGCAGCAGCTTTTCACGGACAAGTTCAGCACAGATCTGGCGTTCAGGCTGGTCGGTTATCATATCATCAGGGAAGAAATGAGGGCCCTCGCAGGCATATTTTTCCAGCTCTGCCATAAGCTCGTTCTGACCATCGCCGTTGAGTGCTGAGATGGGGATGATGGCGTCAAAATCGTGGGCCTGAGAGTAGACGGAAATTACCTCCAGCAGTCTGCCCTTGTCAACGGTATCCAGCTTGTTGATAACAAGGATAGCAGGCGCGCCGGACTGCTTGATGCGTTCGATGAGCGCCTCCTCCTGTGGGCCGATTGCGGCAACAGGCTCCACCAGCAGCAGAACACAGTCCACATCCGCAACGCTCTCGCGCACAACATTGACCATGTAATCGCCAAGCCTGGTCTTGGGCTTGTGGAAGCCGGGGGTGTCCATCAGCACGAACTGAGTATCGCCCCGGTTGACGATGGCGGTAATACGGTTTCTAGTTGTCTGGGGCTTGTTGGAAACTATGGCAATCTTCTCCCCCACCAGAGCATTGGTCAGGGTGGATTTACCCACATTGGGTCTGCCACATATGGTAATCATTGCAGATTTGGTATTCATCAGTCTTTATCTCCCATTATCTCTTTTTCTCTTGCACGCATCTGTTTTTTCATTTCTCCCTCATCCACATGGTCATATCCCAGCAGATGAAGAACCGAGTGGACGGTCAGATACATTATTTCTCTTTCATAGCCGTGGCCAAATTCCTTCCCCTGCTCCTCGCAGCGGGGAACGGAGATCATCATATCTCCCAGCATTACAGCGTCGGTGTCAAAATCCTTTTCGCAGATGTCCGGATCAAAATTGCCGGGCTCCAGTTCGTTCAAGGGGAAGGACAGCACATCGGTGGCCCTGTCTATGCCGCGAAATTCCAGATTTGTCTCACGGATGCCTTCATCATCGGTTAACATAACACATATAACACAGGGTACATCCACGCCCTCAGCCTTTAAGGCCATGCTTGCGGCTTTTTTAATAAGGGCAGCGGAGTTGTTATGGCCAAGGTTTTTCACTTCACGGCTCACATATATCTCGTGCATGATTTCTACCTCTTTTTATACTTTCCGGGCATGGGCTTTGCAGCCTGTGCCACAGGGTTTGCCTTGTCGTATACTTCATATGCCTCAATGATCTTCTGCACCAGACGGTGGCGCACAACATCAGAGCCGCTGAGCTTGCAGATGGCAATATCCTCCACATCCTGCAAAACCTTCATGGCAACCTTCAGACCGCTGACCTTATCCTCAGGCAGGTCTATCTGGGTAATGTCACCGGTGATGACCACCTTGGAGCCGAAGCCTATACGGGTCAGGAACATCTTCATCTGCTCTCTGGATGTGTTCTGTGCCTCGTCCAGGATTATAAAACTGTCATCCAGAGTACGGCCGCGCATGTACGCAAGGGGCGCAACCTCAATATTGCCCCGCTCAAGGTATTTCTGATAGGTATCGGGGCCCAGCATATCAAAAAGTGCATCATACAGCGGGCGCAGGTAGGGATCTAC
>CAZYTE010000048.1:0-10501 GCA_964649425.1 uncultured Oscillospiraceae bacterium | reverse complement strand
GTACGGGCCATCGGAGAAAAAGCACTGCATTTTCAGTGCTTTTTGCTTTGGTGACCATTTATCCGCTTCGCTCAAATTTGCCGGGAGTGGATATCAATCCCCTCCCAGACCCACCCCATATCTTTCGTGGGGGGGAGGAGAATTCCCGTACGGGCCATCGGAGAAAAAGCACTGCATTTTCAGTGCTTTTTGCTTTGGTGACTTTCTTTGTAAAGCATGAAATCAGCAGTTGCAACCCTTGGTTGACAAATTGCAAGGCGCGCTTTATAGTGTGCAACAGTAGAATATGATAGATTTAAGCCACCAAACAAGAGGAGGTTTAAGTATGATATTGGCAGATAAGATTATAGATGAACGCAAGAAGAACGGCTGGTCCCAGGAGGAGCTGGCTGAGAAGCTGAATGTGACCCGCCAGTCCGTTTCAAAGTGGGAGAGCGCCCAGTCCGTGCCTGACCTTCAGCGCATTCTTGAAATGAGCCGGGTTTTCGGCGTCAGCACCGACTATCTTCTAAAGGATGATATGGAGCCGGAAAACCGCCCTGCCGCAGCAGAGAGCCAGCAGGCCGAGCCCAGAAGAAAGGTCAGCATTCAGGAAGCCGCAGATTTCATAAAAATAAAAAAGCAGACAGCGAAAATGATCGCCCTGGGGGTTTTCCTGTGTATCATTTCCCCGCTTTGCCTGATCGTGCTGGCGGCGGCTTCAGAGTATCGCATCCTGAATATCAGCGAGAACGCGGCCGCGGCCATAGGTATGGGTGTTCTGCTTATGATGGTGGCGGTGGCAGTGGTGCTGTTCATCTTCTCCGGATTTAAAACCAAGCCCTATGAGTTCCTTCAAAAGGAAGCCATTGAGACCGAGTACGGTGTCCGGGGTCTTGCCCAAGAGGAGGCCCGCTGCTTCCAGAGCACTTATATGAGAAACTACATTTTGGGTACGGTTCTGTGCATACTCAGCGTGCTGCCCCTGATGTGCAGCATATGGCTGGCCGGCAAGGGTGAGGGCGCGGAGTTTCTCATGTGCATGACCGTGTGCCTGCTGCTGGTGATAGTGGGGCTGGGCGTTGTACTGTTCATTCTGGCGGGAGTGCCCAAGGGGGCCACTGATATGCTGCTGGAAGAGGGCGACTACAGCACCGAGGGCAAAAAAGAGAGCCGTCTGGCCGCTCCTTACTGGGCGGTGGTCACCGCCATATACCTCGGCTACAGCTTACTCACTTTCAAATGGCAGATGAGCTGGATAATTTGGCCGGTATCTGCGGTGCTGTTCCCGGCATATTCCGCCATCATCAAAAGCATAAAGAAGTAAAACCGCCGCCCCATATGTGTTGGGGCGGCAGTTTATTTTCCGGTATATTTTTTCCTTGTGGCAAGGCCGCCCCTTATGTGGCGCTCCGCCTTGTTGAGATCCAGAAGCTGCCGAACCTGCTTGTATAGCGCGGGATTAACCCGGGGCAGGCGGTCTGTCAGGTCTTTATGTACGGTGGATTTTGATATCCCGAACTGACTTGCTGCAGAGCGGACAGTTGCCTTGTGTTCGATTATATATTCTGCCAGATCACAGGCCCGTTCTTCAATATTTGTTCGCACTTACACCACTCCTATCCAGGCAATGTATATGTGCGGATGTGAGCGGCTATGAGCCCTGTAAATGATATGTTAAATTTCTTTAAGTTTCTTGACGAAGTGCTAAGCGGCAACATATAATACCCCTAATAAGAAAATCAGGGGGCTCCGGCAGATATGGAAAAACGCAAAACATTTTTGGTGAATTTTGCCTATTTCGCTGTTTACATAGCGATCACCTATGTAATACTGCGATACGGCTTTAAGTATGTGGCTCCCTTTGCCATTGCTTTTATTGTGGCCTTTCTGCTGAAACGCCCCATTGCGTTTTTAAGCCGCAAGCTGAAGCTTCCCAGAAAGCCCGTTGCCCTGCTGACTGTTCTGGTGTTTTACCTCACTGTGGGCACCCTTATTACCCTGCTGGGCATAAAGCTTGTAGGCGGCATTGTGGGCCTGATGGGCAGGCTGCCTATGCTTTATGAGACCTACGGCGCACCCTATCTGGCTCAGGTTATGGCCAATCTTGAGGCTATCCTCTACCAGCTGGATGACGGCCTGGTTGCCGCCATCAACAGTCTGGGCACCCAGCTGCTCAGTGCCCTGGGCAGCATGATCTCCAAGATATCCAGCTCTGCCATTTCCTTTGCGTCCAACTTTGCCACATCCCTGCCCGGCTTCTTCATCAAAGTGGTGCTGATGATAATTTCCAGCTTTTTCATTGCAGGTGACTATGAAAAGCTGACAGGCTTCTGCATCAATCAGCTCAGTGATAATGCCAAGAAAATTTTCATCCAGATCAAGGAATATGTGGTGGGCACCCTGTGGGTGTGCATACGCTCCTATGCCATCATAATGACCATCACCTTCACCGAGCTTTCCATCGGTCTGAGCATACTGAAGATAAACCATGCCGTTCCTTTGGCCCTGTGCATAGCCATCTTTGATATTCTGCCTGTTCTTGGAACCGGCGGTATCATGATACCCTGGGTGGTGCTTACTGCCATCAGAGGCAACTTCGGTCTGGCTTTGGGGCTGCTGGCGGTGTATGTGATCATCACCATTATCAGAAACATCATCGAACCCAAGATCGTTGGCAGCCAGCTGGGCCTGCACCCGGTAGTCACTCTGGCCAGCATGTATGCAGGTGTTCGCCTGCTGGGCGGCATCGGCCTTTTTGGCTTCCCCATCGGTCTGTCGCTGCTGTGCTACCTCAATGACCACGGCGTCATCAATGTCCTGAAAAAATCTGAATAAAACCGATAAAACAGGCGGTCTGCTGACCGCCTGTTTCTTAATTTTGTCTGTAATATGAGAAGAAGTCCCGCATTTTGTCCACTGCTTCTTCCAGGATCTCGATTCTGGGAAGATATACGATGCGGAAATGGTCCGGCTGGTGCCAGTTAAAGCCCTTGCCGCTGATGAGCAGAATTTTCTTTTCCCTAAGCAGATCAAAGGTGAACTTCTCATCATCAGTGATATTGAACTTTTTGGTATCCAGCTTGGGGAAAATGTAGAAGCCCGCCTTGGGCTTTACGGCGCTGAGGCCGGGGATATCATTGATGGCGTTGTAAATGTACTCGGCCTGCTCGTAAACCCTGCCGCCGGGACTGATATAGGTCTTGACGCTCTGGTAGCCGCCCAGAGCTGTCTGCACGATGGACTGGGCAGGCACATTGGAGCACAGGCGCATATTGGACAGCATATCCAGACCCTGAATATAATCCTGAGCGATGCGCTTGTTGCCGCTGAGCACCATCCAGCCCACGCGGAAGCCCGCGATCATGTGGGATTTGGAAAGGCCGCTGAAGGTGACGCAGAAAAGATCGGGGGCGAAGGAGGCGATGGAGATATGCTCCTGACCGTTGAGGATCAGGCGGTCATAAATCTCGTCGGAGAAGATCATCAGATTGTTCTCTCTTGCCAGCTGAACTATCTGCATCAGCACATCTCTGGGGTAGAGCGCACCGGTGGGGTTATTGGGGTTGATGACAACGATGGCCTTGGTGCGGGGGGTGATTTTCCTGCGCATATCTTCGATATCGGGATTCCAGTCGGACTGCTCATCGCAGATATAATGGACAGGCTTACCGCCGGAGAGAGTCACACAGGCGGTCCACAGCGGGTAGTCGGGCGAGGGGATGAGCACCTCGTCGCCGCTGTCCAGAAGAGCCTGCATACTCATGTTGATAAGCTCGCTGACGCCGTTGCCGGTATACACATCATCAATGCTCACATTGGGGATGTTCTTTGTCTGGCAGTACTGCATAATGGCTTTTCTTGCAGAGAACAGACCCTTGGAGCTGGAATAGCCCTGGCAGTCCTTCAGCTGGTGGCGCATATCGTAGATGACCTCATCGGGGGCGCGGAAGCCGAAGGGGGCAGGGTTGCCGATGTTCAATTTCAGAACATGGGTGCCGGAAGCCTCCATGCGCGCGGCCTCGTCCACAACGGGGCCTCTCACATCGTATAATACATTGTCAAGCTTGGATGATTTTTTGAAGTTCATGTTATTATCTCCCGAAAGTTCAATTTGCTTTTCTTCGATTACGGCGGCAGGCATTTCGGCTTCGCCATTTTTCAGCCACCGGGGGCTGACAGACAGGGTCTCCGCCAGGAAATTCAGTATATTGTCTCTGGGCACGCTCTTGCCCGCAACATACTGGCTCACATGGCTTTTGCCCAGTTTAAGGCCCTTTTTCTCCGCCGCGCGAAGAATATCTATCTGCTTTAAACCTGCCTGCTTCATGGCGGAGTTCAGTCTTTCCGCGAAACTGCTGTTTTCCATCACACAGCTCCTTTTGAACTTTGGTTCAATTTTATGATGTCTGATTATAAACCTGAACAAAGAAAAAATCAATTGAAATTGAACTAAAAAACAAGCCCCGATTCAGGGGCTTGTTTGTGCGTTATTAACAGTTGGGCATATCATTTACCAGATGCTCGATGGCGGCAACGCGCTGGCAGAGGCAGAAAACCTCAAGGCTGTCCTGCAGTTCATCCAAAGTGGGCAGGGAGGGCGCAATACGCACATTTCTGTCCATCGGGTCATTGCCGTAGGGGAAGGTGGCACCGGCATCGGTAAACTTTACGCCCAGGTCTGCACACAGCTGGAGGCAGCGTTTTGCGGTGCCCTCAAGGCCGTCATAGCTGATAAAATAACCGCCCCGGGGTCTGGTCCAGCTGCCGATGCAGTAGGGGGCAAGCTGCTCGTCAAGCACCTTCAGGCAGCGTTCAAACTTGGGGGCCATGCACTGTGCGTGCTTTTTCATGTGAGCTCTCAGACCGTCGGCATTGCCGAAAAATTTCACATGGCGCAGCTGGTTCAGTTTATCAAAGCACACAGACTGAATGGAAAAACGCTGGCTAAGCTCTTTAATATTGTTTTCGCTGGCCGCAACCACCGCAACACCCGCGCCGGGGAAGGTGATCTTGCTGGTGGAGGTGAACTCGTAGACCATATCGGCGCTGTTGTATATCTTGCAGAGCTCAAAAATATTGGCCAGCTTGTCGTCCTCATCACCAAAGCCGTGGACAATGTAGGCGTTATCCCAGAAAATACGGAAGTCCTCCGCTGCAGGTCTGAGCGCCGCAAAATCCATCACGGTTTTGGGACTGTAGGTGTAGCCCTGTGGGTTGGAATACTTGGGCACACACCAGATGCCCTTTACACTGGGGTCGCTTTCGGCATACCGGCGGACCATGTTCATGTCGGGGCCCTCAGCGGTCATGGGAATGTTTATCATCTCCACGCCGAACTGCTTGCAGATGGCAAAGTGCCTGTCATAGCCGGGGACAGGACAGAGGAACTTGATCTTTCCCTGCTGACTCCAGGGCTTGCCGCCGCCCACACCCAGAAGCATGGCGTTTGCAAAGCATTCATACATCAGGGCAAGGCTGGACTGGGCGCCAACGATGATGTTCTCCGGATTCAGGCCCAGAATGTCGGCAAACATTTCCTTTGCCTCGATGATGCCGGTGAGATGGCCGTAGTTTCTCACGTCAATGCCGTCCCGGTTTTTTACAAGCTCAGCAGGGTCAATTTTCAGCATATCCATGCTCAGGTCAAGCTGCTCCGGAGAGGGCTTTCCCCGGGACATATCCAGGTCGTAGAGCATGGTGACTCTGTCGGCGTATTCAACGGCGAGGCTGTCAAGCTCCTTCAACAGCTCATCCTTGCTCATTTCAAGATAGCTACTCATTAAAAATCAGCTCCAAATAAATATTGATTTATTTTATTCCATAAGGCTTTTGTTGTCAATTGTGCCCATTTCCATATATAATACATAAAAATGGGGTGTAACTGTGAAAAAGAGCATTGAGCTTTGCGGCCGCACTGTTTGTTATGAGCTGCAGCGCAAAAAAGTGAAGAATATAAACCTGCGCATCAGGGCAGACGGCAGCATTTTTGTGTCGGCCCACAGGCTGGTGCCCCAGAGCGCCATTGATGCTTTTTTGAAGGATAAATCAGCTTTTATTCTGCAGGCTCTGGAGCGCCGGGCGGAGGCTCCCGCCGCTTCCTATGAGGACGGCAGCCCGGTGCCTCTGTTGGGCAAGGACTATGTTCTCCGCATCGCAAGCTCAGACAGAAACCGGGCGGAGCTGAGAGAGGACAGGATAGAGCTTTGTTTAAAGGATAAGAATGATGCCTCAAAAACTCTGGACAGCCTTTATAAAAGGCAGGCGGAGCGGTTGGTGCCGCCGCTGTGTGAAAAACTCTGCCTTAAAATGGACAGGCAGATGCCGGAGATAAGGTACCGGCGCATGAAGTCCCGCTGGGGAAGCTGCACGCCCGCAAAGGGGCAGATATGCATAAACAGCCGCCTTGTGACGGCGCCCATAGAGTGTGTGGAATTTGTCATTGCCCATGAGCTGTGCCACTTTCTGCAGGCCAATCATTCCCCGGCCTTTTACGCGGAGCTGGCCGCCATTATGCCGGACTGGAAGGAGAGAAAAAAGCAGCTGTCGAATTATGGCAGATGGCTGGCTTGACGCTCCCGCAAAAGAGCATTATAATCTTTGCATTACAGATAGAATCGCAGGTCAATTCAAATGAATTCAGCAATGAGAATGACAGAGGGCCCCATCGTAAAGCAGATGCTCAGCTTTATGATTCCTCTGTTTATCAGTACATTGTTCCAACAGCTGTATAATATCGCCGATGCATTCATTGTGGGCCGTATGCTGGGCAATGACGCTCTGGCTGCGGTCACCGGCACCGGCAACCTGATTTTCCTGATGGTCAGCTTTTTCTCCGGCATTGCCGCAGGCGCGGGTGTTGTAATTTCCCGATACTATGGCGGCAGAGAGCCGGAAAAGCTGCAGACCGCCATACATACAAGTGTGGCCTTCGGCCTGGCGGCATCCCTCATCCTCACTGTTCTGGGTGTGGTATTCGCTCCGCAGCTCCTGCGTATGCTGGACACTCCGGAGGATATAATGGCCCCATCGGTGGAGTATTTCAGGGTGTATTTCGCAGGCAGCCTGAGCCTTGTAATGTACAACACCTTCAAGGGCATCATGCAGGCCGTGGGCGACAGCAGAAATCCCCTTATCTACCTTATAATTTCATCCATCACCAATGTGGTGCTGGATATTGTGTTCATAAAATACCTGTATGCCGGCGTGGGCAGCGCCGCCCTTGCGACGATCATTGCTCAGTTTTTGAGCGCCTTCCTCTGCATGGGCAAGCTGATGAGGGCAGACCCGGAGTACAGAGTTTATCTGAGAAAAGTTCGCTTCAACTGGAAGATGCTCAAGCTCATTATTTCTTTCGGCCTGCCCTCGGGCCTGCAGAACTCGGTTATCGCCATTGCCAATGTGGTGGTTCAGGCCAACATCAATTCCTTCGGCACCATGGCTGTGGCAGGCTGCGGAGCCTACAACAAGCTGGAGGGCTTTGTGTTCATGCCCATTGAGAGTATGGGCCTTACCGTCAGTACCTTTGTGGGGCAGAACCTTGGCGCAAGAAAGCATGAGAGAGCCAAAAAGGGTGCGCTTATTGGCCTTTCCGGGGCGGTGATAATGTCGGAGCTGGTGGGCATTGCTCTGTACCTCTGGGCTCCGGAGCTTATTTCGGTATTTACCGATGAACCGGAGGCCATTGCTTTCGGTGTGGGCAGGACACGCAGCTGCGTGCTGTTTTATTTCATCATGGCCATCAGCCACACTCTGGCTTCCATTCTCCGTGGTGCGGGCAGGGCTATAATCCCCATGGCGGCCATACTCGGTTCCTGGTGCGTGCTGCGCGTGCTGGTCCTGGAGATCGGCGCGGTGATCTTCGGCAGTATTCAGGTGGTCTACTGGTGCTACCCAATCACATGGGCAGTATCCACCGCATTCCTTTTACCGTATTTCTTCAGAGCCGACTGGCTCCACGCCTTTGAGAGAAAGAGAGGGGCAGAATAATATGTCTATCGTAGTAGTTGGAAACGTATTTGTGGATATCAAGGGCTTTCCCGACAATCAGTATATCCCCAGCGGCAGAAACGCAGGCCGTATTGAAATAGTCCACGGCGGCGTGGGCCGCAATGTGGCCGAGGATATTGCAAACCTTGAGCTGCGTCCCCGCTTTGTCAGCATGGTGGACGAGACTGCTCAGGGTCAGGAGGTCATCCGGAAGCTGAGAAATCACAAGGCTGATGTGGACTATGTGGTGGCCGTGCCTGACGGAATGGGCATGTGGATGGCCATTTTTGACAACTCCGGCGATGTGGTGGGCTCCATCTCCAAGCGCCCCAGAATGGAGGCTATGGTACAGCTTCTGGAAGAAAAGGGCGATGAGATATTCAGGGATGCCGACAGCATCGTAATTGAGATCGACGTGGACAAGGAGATCGTCAAAAAGACCTTTGAATACGCCGCAAAGTACAACAAGCGGGTTTTTGCGGTGGTTGCCAACATGAGCATCGCCACCCAGAGAAGGGATTTCCTCCAGTCAATCGACTGCTTTGTCTGCAATATACAGGAGGCGGGCATACTCTTTGCCGATGATTTTTCTGCTCTCAGTCCCGAGGAGATGAGTAAGGAGCTTTCCGAGCGGGTCATCAGCGCAAAGATCCCCTCCATGGTGGTCACCATGGGGGGCCGGGGCTCTGTGTGGGCCGATGTGCGGGGCAACAGCGGCGTGCAGCCCGCCAAGGCCGTCCAGGTCAGAGACACCACCGGCGCGGGCGATGCCTTCTGCGCAGGTGTTGCTGTGGGCCTTACCTACGGCAAGAATCTGGGCGAGGCCGTGGAGATCGGCACAAGACTTGCATCCTCTGTAATCACCATTTCTGAGAATGTATGCCCCCGCTTCCTGCCCGAGGAGCTGGGCATAAAGCTATAACCGGCAGCATACAAAGATAAGGCAGAGCTTATCTTTAAAGGAGTAACTTTCATGAAACGCAGCAGCGGTGTTTTAATGCATATCAGCTCACTGCCTTCCAACTACGGCATCGGAACCATGGGCAAGTGGGCATATAAATTTGTCGATTTTCTCAAAGCCTCCGGACAGAGCTACTGGCAGCTGCTTCCTCTGGGGCCGGCCGGTGCAGGAGACAGCCCCTATGCCTCCTGCTCCTCCTTTGCCGGAAATACTAATTTTATCGACCTTGATATGCTGGTCAGGGACGGGCTTTTGAAAGCGTCTGAATTGAGGGGCATTGACTGGGGCGGCAATATGCAGCGGGTGGACTATGAGCGTGTAAGCGCGGCGCGGATGCCGGTGCTGAGAAAAGCCTTTCACCGCGGCAGAGACAGCTTTTGTGAGGAGTATTCCCGCTTCAGGCAGGAGAATTGCAGGTGGTTGGATAATTACACCCTCTACATGGCACTCAGGCAGCATTTTGGAACGGGCAGCTGGACCCAATGGCCCGATGAGGGTATCAGACTCCACAGGCAGGAATCGGTGGAAAGGTACAGGCTGCTTTTGAACGAGGAAGTGGATTTCCACGGCTTTTTGCAGTTTCTGTTTTACCGCCAATGGGAGCAGCTTAAGGAATATGCCCATGAAAATGGCGTGCAGTTTATAGGAGATATTCCTGTTTATGTGCCTTTGGATTCCGCGGATGTGTGGAGCGAGCCGGAGTTTTTCCTGCTGGATAGTGAGAATAAACCAACCGAGGTTTCCGGAGTACCCCCTGATGACTATTGCGAGGATGGTCAGCTCTGGGGCAATCCCCTTTACAATTGGGAGGCCATGCGCAATGACGGCTACGGCTGGTGGATACGCCGTGTGGATGGCGCCAGAAAGTTATATGATATGATCCGCATTGACCATTTCAGAGGCTTTGAAAGCTATTGGTCGGTTCCCGCGGGCGATACCGATGCCAAAAACGGGCGCTGGGTCAAAGGCCCGGGAATGGCTCTTGTAGGCGTGCTGCAAAACTGGTTCGGCGATCTGAGGCTGATTGCGGAGGATCTGGGCTTTATTACTCCGGAAGTCAGGCAACTGCTTGCCGATTCCGGGTTGCCGGGGATGAAGGTGCTGATGTTTGCCTTTGATTCCGAGGCCGAATCCGACTATCTTCCCCACAACTGTGTCTCAAACAGCGTATGCTATATAGGCACCCATGATAATGATACTGTAAAGGGATGGCTCAAAACGCTCAGCAAGGCCGATAAAAGCTTTGCCAAAAGCTATATGAACATCAGCGATGACGAGGGCTGGTGCTGGGGAATGATCCGCACCGGCATGGCATCGGCCTCCGATCTGTTTGTGGTGCAGATGCAGGATCTGCTTGAGCTGGGAGGGGACTGCCGCATGAACATACCCGGCACTTCCTCCGGCAACTGGCGGTGGCGTATGCTGCCCGATGCGATAGACAGGAGGCTTTCCGGTAAGCTCAGGTTTTACACCGAAACATTCAGAAGAATGTAAATAATCAGCTGCGTTATATGCTAATGAAGTGATAAAATAATGGTAGACACGAAAGTGCCTACCATTATTTTTATGCTA
>CAZYTE010000047.1:0-10723 GCA_964649425.1 uncultured Oscillospiraceae bacterium | reverse complement strand
GGGCGGAATTTTTCATTTTTAAACCCTATGGTTTCTTATCTCAACGCGCCTTTATGCCCTTCCTTTTACATTTTACTTTCCAATTAAATGCTTGAGAATCTGCACTGCGTTGCTGGCAGCGCCCTTGCGAACCTGATCGCCGCAGCACCAGAGGGTAAGTCCCTTCTCGTCGCAGATATCGTCGCGGATTCTGCCCACCCAGACAAGATCCTGATCGGTGGTGTCCAGAGGCGTTGGGTAGTTTCTGCCCTGATAATCCTCCACCAGACGGCAGCCGGGGTAGCTACGGATGGCCTCCCTGGCCTGCTCGACACTCACCTTTTCCGCGGTGCGCACGGTAACCGCAATGGAATGAGAGCGCATGACAGGAACTCTTACGCAGGTGCAGTTGACCTTCAGCTCGGGCAGGTGGAGAATTCTTCTGCCCTCGTTCTGCATTTTCATCTCCTCATCGGTGTAGAGATTATCCAGCTCTGCGCCGATCATGGGGATAACATTCATAGCGATCTGAGTGGCAAAGCAGCTGTGGGATGTCTCACGACCGGCAGAGATATCGGCCATCTGAGTTTCAAGCTCCCTGATGCCGGGCTGGCCGGCACCGGAAACAGCCTGATATGTACAGGCGGTCATGCTCTTGATGGGAGAGAGCTTTGCAATGCCTGCAACTGCCATCAGGGTGATGATGGAAGAACAGTTGGGATTTGCAATGATGCCCTTATTATTAAATGCGTCCTCGCCGTTGATCTCGGGAACAACCAGAGGGACCTCGGGGTCCATGCGGAAGGCGGAGCTGTTGTCGATATACACGGCGCCGCTTTTAACTATTGCAGGGGCGAACTGGCGGCTCATGGCATTTTTCACAGCGCCCAGAACAAAGTCCATACCCTCGAAGCTGTTTTCAGCTGCCTCCTCAATGACGATGTCCTCGCCTTTGAACTTGACGGTGCCGCCTGCGCTTCTGGCACTGGCCAGCGGCAGCAGCTTATTGACAGGGATATCGTACTCCTCCAGCACCTTCAGCATCTCGCAGCCCACGGCACCGGTGGCTCCCAGTATGGCAATGTTATACTTCTTCATATTAACTCCTTAGCCTGCAAAGCCCTCGTAGAGAACCTTGATGGCAGTTTCAAATTTATGGTTTTCAACGCCCACGATGATGGACAGCTCATCTGCCCCCTGTGCAATAGTGCGGATATTGACACCGTGCTCACCCAAAGCCTTGAACAGTCTGCCGGAAATGCCCGGGCGGGAGTTCATCTTTCGGCCAACCGCCGCTACAAGGGCTATTCCATCCTGCACCTGCACATCGTCAGGGCGGCAGGTTTTCTGAATGTCCGCAATCACATCGTATACCGCATCTCCCAGTGCCGCAGAGGAAGCCACCAGAGCAAAGGAATCCAGACCCAGAGTGATATGCTCCACAGGAGCCTTGTATCTGTCCAGAATTTCCAGAGCATTTCTGAGGGTGGTGGTAGTGTTCATGTTGCGCTTCTGGAGGGTAAGAATGGTAAAATTCTTCCTGCCTGCGATACCGGTTATAAATCTGTCATCATTATACTCCTCGGCAATACTGTCAACGATCATTGTGCCGGGGTGGCCGGGGCAGTTGGTATTTCTTATATTCAGGGCTATGCCCGCCTCTTTCACAGGCTGGATGGACTCCTCATGGAGAACAGATGCGCCCATGAAGGCAAGCTCGCGAAGCTCACTGTATGTGATGGTGGGTATAGATCTGGGGTTATCAACTATTCTGGGGTCTGCCATGAGGATGCCGGACACATCTGTCCAGTTCTCATACACATTTGCCTTTACCGCCGCTGCAGCTATTGCTCCGGTAATGTCTCCGCCGCCGCGGCTCATGATCTTGATCTTGCCGGTAGGAAGCTTGCCGTAAAAACCGGGGATGATTATTCTCCCGAATTTCTCAAGAGCAGCAGTCACCGCAGCGTCGGTCCTTTCTCTGTCGATCTGACCGTCAAAGCCGAAAAACATACATTCAGCCGCATCCACAAACTGATAGCCCAGATGGGCGGCCATAAGTCTGCCGGTAAAATACTCACCTCTGGAAACTATCTCATCAACGG
The DNA here is from genome assembly GCA_964649425.1 of uncultured Oscillospiraceae bacterium. Taxonomy (GTDB): domain Bacteria; phylum Bacillota; class Clostridia; order Oscillospirales; family Oscillospiraceae; genus Limivicinus. The sequence goes on along the minus strand of CAZYTE010000047.1, from coordinate 8,639 downwards.
ACATTTCCTTGCTCAGGCGCTGCTTGAACTTTCTCAGATCGGCTGCCACATCATAGTTTATCTGCAGGCTCTCCTTAATCTCCACAAGACGGCGCTCGATAGTCTCAAAAATCTCATCGCAGGATACTCCGTAGTTGAGATGGGCATGGCACAGATACAAAAGGTCTGTGAGCTTATGGTCATCCTTGCTGCGCTTACCGGCAGCAGAGACCACGACCACCTTTCTCGCAGGGTCTGACTCTATTATATTCCTGACCCTTTCAAACTGCTCCGCACCGGCAACAGATGAACCGCCGAACTTGGCAACCTTCAGCATTTTAGCCTCCTATGGCGGCAAAGAATATCTTTCCGCCCTTCTCTCTGATATCTTTTGCGAGCCGGTGCATCTGCTGCACACTCAGCTCTTTTGTTATTGCTCTTGCAAGTCCCTCTTCCACGCTGAGGGCTTCTGTCGGAATTATGTCAACCATGTCTTCAGATGTGCGCACATAGTAGAGATGCTTTGCGCTGTCATTATCCGCTCTTGCGGCCATGCAGTTTTCAGGCAGCATCCGCTTTTGCCCCATAAGGATGCAGCTGAGATCTCTCAGCACCGCAGATGCGGTGGGATATCTGCCTGCGCCCTGACCCATCAGAACGATAGGGCCGGAGCAATTTCCCTCATACCTTGCCATATTGTAGTTTTCCAGAACGGAACACTCGGCAGCGCCGCTGCGAAACAGAACAGGCTCTACATATGCATAAACCGACTCCCCCGCAGGGCCGCCGGAAGCTATGAGCCGGCAGGTGTAGCCGCTCTGGGAAAAGTGCTTCACATCCTCGGCGCTTATGTTTTCGATACCCTCGTTCAGAAGTCCCGAAACGGGCAGGCTGCCGTAGGTCACCGCGCAGGCAAGCATGATCTTCCTCAAAGCATCAAGGCCCGAAACATCCGCGGTGGGGTCAGCCTCGGCATATCCCAGACGCTGGGCATCCGCCAGGGCATCGGAATAATCCATAGCTCTGCGCTGCATGGCATCCAGCATATAGTTGGTAGTTCCGTTCAGAATTCCGCCAAGGCTCAGTATTGTATCACTTTTCTTTGCAATTGACAAGTTGTGAAGAAAAGGAACCGCACCACCGCATGCAGCAGAGAACAAAAAGGCCACATTATTCTCATCCGCGATCTGCTGAAGCTCTATTCCTTTCGCGGCAACCAGGGCCTTGTTGGAGGTGACAAAGTGCTTGCCTGCCCTCATGGCGGCACAGGCATAACTGAACGCAGGCTCAATGCCGCCCATTACTTCGGCCACTGCCCAGACTTCGGTGTCATTTACAATGGATTCGATTGTAGTTCGCTTAAAGGGCGCATCGTCCTTGCCCGCTCTGACCAGAACCGGACCCTGTTCCAGCCCCTCTGCCGCTGCCAGCATTTCATAAACACCCACGCCAACTGTGCCAAAGCCCAAAACCGCAACCTTCATGTCTGTCCTCCAAAATTATATGTCCGTTCGAAAAAGACACTTGTATTTTCGATGCCGACAGTGTATCATAAGCGTTATACAAAATCAATAGTTGATTTAAGGAGATTTTCAATGCTAAAGAACTACCTGATCGTGCACCGCAGTATTCTGCCTGACTATTATGACAAGGTTTTGGAAGCACGCCGCCTTATGGACAGCGGCAAAGTGAAGGAAGTCAGCCAGGCTGTAAAGCAGGTTGGCATATCCCGCAGTACCTATTATAAATATAAGGATTATATTTTTGAACCCTCGGATATGTCCGAGGGCCGCAAGGCAGTCCTGTCCATGATGCTCAATCATGAGCCCGGAACCCTCAGTGCGCTGCTGGCAAAAATATCCGCCGCAGGCTTCAGCGTCCTCACCATTACCCAGAGCCTGCCCATTCATAACAGGGCCAGCGTCACAATTTCGCTGGAAATGAGTTCGGACAGCTGCACCCTCAGCCAGCTGCTCAGTTCCATCGAGGAACTTAGCGGTGTTGAAAACCTGCGTCTTCAGGATGTTGAATAAAAGGAGCATATTATGGAATACATTAGCACCCGCAGCAAAATCTCTGCATCTGACACCGCCGCTGTTCTGCAGGGCATCGCCCCTGACGGCGGACTCTACATAGACCCCGATTTGAAGATCCGCTCCTTTGACTGGCAGGGCTGTCTTGAGCTCAAGCCCCTTGAAATGGCAGAGAAGATACTCTCCCACCTTCTGCCCGGTTTTGAGGACATGGGAAATCTGGTGGAAAAGGCATACAAGGGCAAGTTTGCATCTGACGAGCTGACCCCTGTGGTGGAGCTGGGCGAGGACTATGTCCTTGAGCTTTTCCACGGCCCAACCTGTGCTTTTAAAGATGTTGCCCTGTCCATGCTGCCCCAGCTCATCACCGCCGGCAGAAAGCAGGAGAAAATCAGGGACAAAATCGTTATCCTCACCGCCACCTCCGGTGACACCGGCAAGGCCGCTCTCGAGGGCTTCCACGATGTAGAGGGCACCGGCATCATCGTTTTCTATCCTGACGAGGGCGTGTCTCCTGTGCAGAAGGCCCAGATGGTCACTCAGACCGGTAATAATGTATGCGTCTGCGCCGTAAAGGGCAATTTTGATGACTGCCAGCAGGGCGTAAAAGAAGCATTTGCCAAGATCAATTCCGGCAGCTATCTGGACGGAAAGGCTCTGCGCCTGTCCTCGGCAAACTCCATTAATATAGGCAGATTGGCCCCTCAGGTGGTCTACTACTTCATTGCCTACGCAGCACTGCTAAAAAAAGGCAGAATTAAGTTGGGTGACAAGGTGGACTTTTCGGTTCCCACCGGCAACTTCGGTGATATTCTGGCGGGTGCCTTCGCAAAGCTGATGGGTCTGCCTGTGGGCCGCCTTATCTGCGCGTCCAACGCCAACAATGTTCTCACTGATTTTATAAACACCGGTGTCTATGACCGCCGCAGGGAATTTCATAAGACCACCTCTCCCTCCATGGATATTCTTGTATCCTCCAATCTGGAGAGACTGCTGTACATCGTCTCCGGCGGAGACGGTGAGCTGGTCTCACGACTGATGAATGAGCTCAAGGAGCAGGGCTTCTACAAGCTGGAAGGCACTGCCATTGAGATGATCCAGAAGTGCTTTGCCGCCTACTGCTGCGATGAGGAGAACACTGAAAAAACCATCGCCCATATCTGGCAGCAGCACCACTACCTCTGCGACCCACACACAGCCGTTGGCATTTACGCAGCAGAAGAATACAAAAAGACGGGCAGCGATGCCCCTATGGTCATCCTCTCCACTGCCTCTCCTTACAAGTTCCCCGCCGCTGTTTTAAAGGCCATAGGCGGTGACTTGGGCGGCGATGAATTTAAGCAGAGCGAAACGCTTGAAAAACTCTCCGGCATTCCCATGCCCAGGGCTCTTGCCGGACTTAGAGAGCGGGAGGTTCTGCATAAGGATGTAATCGACAGGTCCGAAATTTTTGACTATGTCCTCAAAAAGCTCATGGATGCGGAGGAATCAAAATGATAATCAGAATACCGGGCAGCTCTGCCAACATTGGCCCCGGCTTTGACTGTTTCGGAATAGGCTGGCAGGTTTATAACAATATAGAATTCCTGCAGGGAGACCAGCTTAAAATCAGCGGATGCCCCGAGGAATTTCAGAATGAACATAATCTGGCCTATCTGGGTTACAAGGCTGTGCTGGATGCTGCGGGCATAGATAATACCGCAGTTGAGATAAACTTCCTTGAAAGTGACATCCCCGTGTCCAGGGGCCTGGGCTCCTCAGCGGCGCTCATCGTAGGCGGCGCGGTGGCCGCGAACGAAATGCATAACCTGAAGCTGAGCCGCCAGCAGATCCTGGAGCTGTGCACTCCTATTGAGGGCCACCCGGACAATATCGCCCCCTCTGTTTTCGGCGGCTTTTCCGTATCGGTCATGGATGGCGGGCGTGTTGTCAGTGCCCGGTTTCCCCTCAGCGAAAAACTGAGTTTTACCGCTCTTATCCCCGACTTCAAGCTCTCCACCGAGCTTGCCAGAAGCGTTCTGCCCCAGAGCTATTCAAGGGCGGATGCCATTTTCAACATCTCCAGGGCCAGCCTGATGATAAAGGCTCTGGAGACAGGTGACGAAAAGCTTGTAAAGGCCGCACTCCACGATAAGATTCACCAGCCCTACCGCACCTGCCTCATCGAAGGCTATGACAAAGCAGAGGAGCTGGCCCTGTCTCTGGGTGCCTGCGGAGTCTGCGTCTCCGGCGCAGGCCCCACCATCCTATGCGTCTCAGCAAAAGAGGGCTTCAGCGCTGAAATGCGCAATACCATGACGGAGGAATTCCCCACATGGCAGGTCATTGAGCTGTCTGTTGACAGGGAGGGTGCAGCAAAGATATAAGATTCTTGTTGTAATTAATACTGAAATGCGTTATATTGGCTATGACAGGAGTGATGTACATGGATATAGAGCTCAGGGAAGTGGAACGGGCCGTAGAAAGACTCAAGCCCATTCTGCACCACACTGAACTTGATCTTTCCGCCACATTTTCAAAAATGGCCGGCGCAGAAATATATCTCAAGCTTGAAAACCGCCAGAAGACCGGTTCTTTCAAGATCCGCGGCGCAAGTAACAAGATCGCCGCCATGATCGAGCGGGGTGAGCGCTGCTCTGTGGTCGCCTCCTCCGCAGGCAACCACGCCCAGGGTGTTGCTTTCTCTGCCAATAAGTTCGGCATCCCCGCCACCATTGTCATGCCCAAGGCTGCCCCCATTGCCAAGGTGAAGGCTACTGAGGGCTATGGTGCAAAGGTGGTGCTGGCTGGTGATTGTTATGACGATGCTTATGCTGCGGCAATGAACATCTGCAAGGAAGAGGGAGCCCAGTTCCTGCATCCCTACAATGACCTTGAGGTAATTGCGGGTCAGGGCAGTATCGGCCTTGAGATTCTTTCTGACCTGCCCTATGCCGATATAATAATAGTTCCCGCAGGGGGCGGCGGTCTGCTGGCAGGTGTTTCCGCAGCAGTCAAGAAAGTTAACCCCAGAATCAAGGTCTACGGTGTTCAGGCAGCCGGTGCCGATGCTGTTGTCAAGAGCTTTGAGCAGAAGCGCCTGGTTAACAATGACTACGCCGCCACCATTGCTGACGGTATTTCCGTCAAGTATCCCGGCGATATCGCAGTTGAGATCATCAACAAGTATGCCGACGGAGTTGTAAGAGTTACCGATACCGAGATTTCAGACGCTATCCTGCTCCTCATGGAGCGCTGCAAGCAGATCGTTGAGCCTGCAGGCGCAACTCCTCTGGCAGCTGTTCTCAACGGCAAGATCGATATAGCGGGCAAGCGTGTTGTATGCCTCATGTCCGGCGGCAACATCGATGTCAGCTTCATCCAGAACATCATAGAGCGCGGTTTGGTGGCAAGACACCGCAGAGCAAAGTTCATCGTCACCCTGCAGGACCGCCCCGGCACCCTTGTGCAGCTTTTGAATGTGTTCTCTGCTTCCGGCGCAAACATACTCACCATCCAGCACGATAAGCTCAATGCCCGCCTCAACCCCAACGAGATCAATGTCCACATCGGCTGCGAGATTGGCGGCGAGCACCACGGTATGGAGCTTATCAAAACCCTGCAGGAAAAAGGATATACTATGCAGTATGAATTTTAAAATAATTTAATTTTAAGGAGAAAAACGCTATGAAAACTGTATCCACCCCCAATGCACCTGCCGCAATCGGCCCCTACTCTCAGGCTCAGATCGTTGGTAATCTGGTTTACACCTCCGGTATGCTGGGCATTGACCCCGCCGCCGGCACCCTGGTAGAGGGTCTGGAAGCTCAGGCACATCAGGTATTCAAGAATCTGACCGCTCTGCTGAAGGACGCCGGCACCGGTATTGACAAGGTTGTCAAGACTACCGTATTCATCAAAAACATGGACGATTTCGGCACCATCAACGGCATCTACGGCCAGTACTTCACCGAGCCCTTCCCCGCACGCTCCTGCGTCGAGGTTGCAAGGCTGCCCAAGGATGCTCTTCTCGAGTGCGAAGTCATCGCTGAGCTGTAATAAGTCAATGAAAACAAGGAAGTCCATGCCCTCAAGGTTATGGACTTCCTTGTTTTCTTTATTATTCTTTGGGGAAGCTGTAAAGTCTACGGTATTCCTCAAAACGCTTTTCAAACTTCTCGCTCTCTTCAAGCTCTCCGTTTTTCAGAGCGTTGAGGTACTCATGGGCCTCCATTTTGCCCTCGGCTATCTGAAGCATCTCAACCGCAATGTTGGAGCAGTGGGCGGCGCTTCTCTGATAAGAGGTCAGCAGATCCTCCAGAACCAAACCATATTCTACCGAACACTTGCCGCTTTTCAGTCTGTCTATATGGCGGGCTTTGATCTCCTTGACCAAAGCATCAACCACCTGCTGGTGGGGCTCGACCTTTGCGGCCAACTCCCTGTCATAGCTTGTAAACGCATCTGCTGTGTTGCCGATAATATCCACCACAGCTTGCTGCAAGACTTTAAGCTCCCGCAGAGCAGTGTCAGAAAATCTCACTTCGTTTTCCCGCATCTTCTTTGCGCTCTTGGCGAGAATCAGGGCATAGTCAGCAATGCGCTCAATATCACTTATGGTGTAGAGCATGGCGTTGAGGGTGCGGTTGTCACTGGCGTTCAGTTCAACGCCGGTCAGCTTTACCATATATGACCCCAGTGCATCCTCGTAATTATCGGTCTCCTGTTCCAGGGCGCGCACCTTTTCAAAGCCCTCGTCAGTGTAGTTTGCGAAAAGCTCCACAGCGGCCTGCATGGCCTGTGCGGTATTGCCGAGCATCATCCCGGCAACCTCGTGGGAGCGATTTACCGCAACGCCGGGGGTAGCCAGCAGGCGCTCATCCAGAAGCACAGGCTCCTGATGCTCGGGCTCTGCGGGAATGGTCAGGTAAGCCAGCTTCTCAAGCAGCTTGTTGAAAGGCAGCAGCACTGCGGTGGCGGCAAGGTTAAAGCCGGTGTGAATCATTGCTACATCAACCGCATTGGCTGTATCGGCAAGAAATTCCCACTTGATGAATGCGCCCAGGCCATAGAAAACAACGCAGAACAGGGCAACGCCCACAATGTTGAAGTACAGGTGCACAAGAGCAGTGCGGCGTGCATTTCTGTTGGCGCCCACGGTGGAGATAAGTGCGGTGACACAGGTGCCGATATTCTGGCCCAGAATTATGGGGATAGCCGTACCGTAGGTGACTGCACCGGTGGCGCAGAGGCTCTGCAGAATACCTACGGACGCGGAGGACGACTGGATAACGCCGGTGAGCACCGCGCCTGCAAGGATGCCCAGAATGGGGTTGGAGAAGGATACCATCAGATTTGCGAACCACTGCTCGGACTTGAGAAAAGCCATGGAATCGCTCATCAGGCTCATGCCGGTCATAAGCGCCATGAAGCCCAGAAGAATGCTGCCCAGCCCCTGCTTCTGCTTGCTGGAGGTAAACATATAGAGAACTATGCCCACGGCACCAAGCAGCGGAGCCAGTGTTGCGGGCTTGAAAAGCTGAACAATGAAGCTGTCACCCTCAAGAGCGGTGAGAGAAAGGATCCATGCTGTAACGGTGGTGCCCACATTGGAGCCCATGATAACGCCAATGGCCTGCTTCAAAGTCATGATGCCGGAGTTAACAAAACCGACCACCATAACAGTTGTTGCGGAGGAGGACTGGATAACGGCGGTTACCGCCATGCCAAGGAAGAAACCCTTAAAGATATTGGAGCTCATCCTGGCCAGAATGTTCTGCAGTCTGCCGCCTGCAAGGCGCTCCAAAGACTTGCCCATAACATCCATACCAAAGAGGAAGAGAGCCAGCCCGCCAAGCAGAGAAATGATTTTCAGAAGATAAAATGTCATTTCGTTTTTTTACCTCATTTAGGTTATTTTTTTATCTGAACATGCCTGAGCATGAAGTTTTCTAAACTCCGTCAGTTTATTATATCCTGCCTTTTTCGTCAAAACAAGCAGGCAGATTCTTTTCTACTTTATGCACGAATCCACCCAAAACAGTTTTGTTCAATTTAGATTTTTTGTATACACAGGCCCAATTCTATGGTAGACTCAAAAAAACGACAGGAGGAGCCACAATGAAAAAAGCCTTAAAAATTCTGCTTGGAATCATTATATTTGTTCTCGTATTTGTTGTGGCCTTTGTGGGCTACCTGAGCATTACTGAGTTTAAGCCGGAGCCTGTGGAAGCCCTGGAAATCAAAAACCCATCCGGCGGCAAGCTCCAGGCCGGTCAGGAGCTTGATGTGCTGATATGGAACATCGGCTACGGCGGTCTGGGCAAGGAATCGGACTTCTTCATGGACGGCGGTGATAATGTTAAAGCCGCTGACAGGGAGACTGTTGAAAACTACCTCTCCGGTATTCGCGCCACCATCGATGGGCTTGAGCCCCAGATTCTGATGCTTCAGGAAGTGGACATTGATTCCTCCCGCACCTACGGCATTGACCAGACCCAACTGCTGCCAGTGGGCAATTCTTCCCTTGCTCTCAACTACTCCTGTGACTTTGTGCCCTTCCCGCTGCCGCCCATTGGCAAAGTCAACAGCGGAATAATGAGCAGCAGCATTTTTGAGACTTCCGCCGCAGAGCGGCACTCTCTCCCC
>CAZYTE010000046.1:0-11047 GCA_964649425.1 uncultured Oscillospiraceae bacterium | reverse complement strand
GGTCTTCTTGCCGATGCCCGGTGCGCCTATCATAAAGACAGGGCGCTGCCGCTCCACCGGGATTATGTAGTTGCCGAACTCGTCCTTGGAAAAGTAGGAGACGACCGCATTTTTTATCTGTTGTTTCGCCTGCTTGATATTCATTATATTTCCTCCGGTGAAAGCACCAGCTTTATTGCCCACGGGGGCACCTGCGCCTGATTATATCCCTCGTCCACAAAGACAAAGGCTGTGTCGAATGGGGGCTTTTGTTCGGGGAATCTTCCCGCTCCGTCAGTAAAGTAGATAAGGCCCTTTAGATTTGTAAACCCGCCCTCGTCCAGAAGCTGCTGAACATAATTGAAAACCGGCCGGAAGTCCGTTCCGCCGAAGCCCCGCAGCTCCATGTTCTCGATATACTTTTTGAAATCGTCCCGGGTGGTGAGCTTTATGGCCTCCTGAATTTCCGTGTCGCACTGGACTATGTGCACATTTATTTTTGTAAAGAAATTCTCCTGCTGGCAGAGCATATTGTAGGTTTTTGTCACGAAGCTCTGCACCAGCTCTCCCTCGACGGAAGCGGAGGTGTCAATGGCGATGACAAATTCCTTGATCCTCCTGACTTCCTTGTATTCAATGGGCTCGATCAGCGGCACATTTTCGTAGAGCTCAAGACCGTAGGTGTAGAAAATGTAGTCAAATTCCTCGTCGTTTATCTGCAGCTCCTCGCCCATGACAGAGAATTTGCGGAGGAAATCCCCATAGTCGTATTTCTCCCGGTTCAGCTCCGTCACATTGGTGACCAGGCTGCCGCTGCGCTCGCCCCAGGTTTTGGAGGCGGTGTCCAGATCAACCTTCAGGCTCTGGCTGATCTCCTGCCAGTCGGCCAGGGCATCCTGCCGGGAAGCCTCGTCCTCTCTGTAAAAACTGCCCGAGCTGTCGGCACTGCTGCCGCCATTCCCGTCCTCTTCTTCCTGCAAAAGCGCTACGCTCTCTTCGCCCTCATCGTCACAGCCGCAGTCCTCACCCTCTTTGGCGATGGCGGTTTTGGGGCTGCTCTCAGCTTGCCGGGCTTCTCCGCTGCCTTCCTCATCACCGGAAGCGCCGGAAACAAACCACAGCTCATGGCCGTCAACATGGAATATGGCGGAGAGCCTGTCGATTTCGCTATCCTCGATGCCCCGCTTTATAAAGCTCTTCATCAGCCGCTCCGCCGTCAGCTTGGGGCAGTATTTTTTGATCTCCTCCAGCTCGTGGCGGATCATGGAGCTGGCGGAAACCTCCAGAGAGCGCAGCTCCAGCTCGGAGATCACCGCCTCCACGGCAATATCGCTGCAGATATCCCACAGCCGCTCATCCACGCCGCCATCCACAAAGGGGTGGTAGAAGATGCAGTGGAGCACCGTGTGCAGGTAGGCCCTGTTCAGCTCTCCGGCGCCCATTTTGTAAAGGCGGAAAATGTGCTTAGGGGAAAAGTACAGCTTCCTGCCGTCGTTTGCAAAGCCAAAGCTTTCATCGGCTTCAAGCTCCAGCTTGCACAAAGCCAGGTCCATGAAGCGAAAGCTCACCAGCAGCTCGTTGCGGGCGTATTTAATTATCTCCTCCGCAAGCAAAGCGGCGCGCTCATCGCTACAATTCATAGTCCTCATCATGTATGCCGATATGGCTGTTTTTATAGTTCATCAGGTAGCTCAAAAGCTCCGGCTTGTTGGCTCTGTTTGCAAGCTCTATGAGCTCGTCGATATTATCCGGTGTGAACAGCCCCAGCTCCGCCAGAGCGTTGAGGCTCTCCAGCTCGTCAAACTCCACCACGGTTTTGACAGCATCCTTTGCGTGCCGCTTCAGATACTGCAGATAGTTGAGCCGGTACTTTTCCTCAAGCCGCAGGCCGGATTTGAGCCGGTTTGCGGCCATGAGGATCTTTTCCCTCTTATCGGAGACGGAACCAAAAAGCCCGTCATAGCGTTCAAAATCAAAGAGGCAGCCGTCGGCAGTGCTGCGCACGCAGGAAAGGCACTGCTCGTGCACCGGCTTCACATCGTATTCGCCCTTGGCGCCGGGCATATAAATGCAGACGCGCTCGCCCCTAAAGTACATGTACAGCCTTTTCAGGTGGTTGCACTTTAAGAAAGCATCCTCATGTATGCTCACTACCGAATTTGGTACATGTATCTCTTTTGCTATATTATGGTGATAGGCCTTGCTGCAGATTTCTCTGATGCCCTTGGGGATATAAATTACATCCTCGCTGCCGAAATCAGCAAGCAGGCTCTTATTTTCCGTTTCAATGAGCCGGTCATTCTCGGCAGAGTAAAAGGCATTCTCCCCGTCAATGCTCAGCTTTTTGCTGTATCGCCGTTCGTTCCACTGCTCCCGGATGGCAAAGGCGCCCTCGCCTATGTGCCGGATGGAGGCAGGGATATTGAAGCCGGCGATATTGGTATTCAAAAACGCGTCCCGGCCGATCTCTTCCAGACCCCGGGGCAATGTAATTTCAGAAATGGAGATGCACTCCATAAAGGCCTCATCATCTATTTTTTTAAGACCCTCCGGCAGAGTGACGCCCTTGAGATTGCGGCAGTTTGCAAAGCTGCGGCGCTTTATATTGGCAGTTCCCGGGGCGATCTCATAGCGCACATCGTGGCTGAAGGAGCGGAAAGCCTTTATATCCGCGGAAAAAACCGCAAACAGAGTGACGCCCTTATCATCCCTTGTGTACAGGGCGTGACCGTCGCTGAATATACAGGGGTTGTCCGGCCGGACTTCAATGAGCTGCTTGAAATCGTCATAGTTCTCCATGGCGTGAAAGCTTTTTTCGCCAATGTGTCTCAGGCTTTTGGGCAGGCTCACATGGGAAATGGGGCACTTGTGAAAAGCGTATTCACCAATGCTTTCAAGGCCCTCGTTCAAAACCAGAGTCCTCAGCTCAGTGCAGTAAAAAAAGGCATGGGCGCCAATGCTGCGGACATTTCTGCCCATGACGAGCTCTTTAATATGGTGGTTGCCGTTGAAGGCGTTTTTGCCGACGGCGATGACAGGCAGACCCTCCCATTCATCGGGAACGCGCAGACAAGCCTCAGGGCCTGAGTAGGCAGTGAGGCAGAGACCGTCTTCGGTTTTTATAAATTCAAAATCCTTCATGCTTCCCATTATACTTCCAATTAAAAATAAATCAATGGAAACAGGCATAAAAAAACAGCCGTTTAGGCGCGCTGAGACAAGAAAACACAGGCCTGATAAAGCGATATTTTGGCCGGAAGCTTTGTTGTGAAAGCTTGACAGACACAAAGTATGCCTGCGCTTCCACGCCTCGCCTCCGGCCAAAATCTCTGCTTTTCAGGTGCCAGGCAGTTTAAAAACAGAAAAATTCCGTTCCGGCAAAATGAAAAGCGCAGGGAATACTTGTGTGTATTTCCGAGCATTTTCGTGAAGCTGGGGCGGAATTTTTCATTTTTAAACCCTATGGTTTCTTATCTCAACGCGCCTTTATCAGGCTGATTGGCAAATCAACAGGCCACGGGTGAGTGAGCGGCCGCCGTATTATTTCGGAGTGGATTTTTGTCCGGGCGAGACATTGTCCGCAGGGAATACCCTGTGTATTTCCAAGGGCAATAATAAAGTCCGGGCGGAAACGCACCCGAACAGGACAGGCAGATGTGAGGGGACTCCGGCCCCATAAAATGAAGTAAGCCTTAATCAACACATCTGTCACATGAAATCGATTAAGGCTTACTTCATTGAATTCTTATTATCTAACATCTTTGTTTACCTCTCTTTCTATTGGATCAGGCATCTGCTCCGCGTTGGAAATCATTTCAAAAGGTTTTTTTTAATTTCGTACCTCTATGTGAGATCTACAGAACCTTGTGTTTTCTCTGTCAAAGCTTTTGCCGCAGAGCTTTTTGTTGAAGCTCTATATTTTGTACTTATCTGTACATCGGGTATCACCCTTTCTGTGATTAAAATATAGCACAGAAAAGCTTTGTTGTCTATTCCTGAAACTGTATAAAATAACCAAGCTGTTTTTGTGCAAAATACACATTTGTGTGCGGCGCGGACATCCGGGCATAAAAAAACAGACCCATCGGCCTGATCATTTCGTCTCTAAACAGGAAGTAAGCCTTAACTGCTGCATCTTTCACCTACAATCAGTTAAGGCTTACTTCATTGAATTCTTAGTATCTAACATCTTTTGTTTACCTCTCTTTCTTGAATTTGACTTTTACTTTATGACTTTCACTCCATTTAAAGCTAGGTTATAAAGCTCCATCAGCAAGTTCCTGATTAAAACTTATATATCAGATCTCCTGATACCTGGCTTTGCTTTATAATTTTTCGCTCCATTTAAAGCTATTGATTTATAAAGCTCAGTCTGGCTAAGTTTTGTTTGAACTTGATTGAGTACTTTTGTTTAAGTACTTCCTTTGTTGTGGCTATAATATACCACCGAATTTCGCCGCCGTCTATTCCCAATGCTGCATAAAAAAGCGTCTGTGTTTTTGTGCAGAATACAGATTATCGCCGTGCGCGGACGCTTCCTCTTGATTTCGGTATTATTTTGTGATACTATAAAAATGTTGGGGCATCCATTAGGATCGCCCCAACATTTTTTTGTATATGGCGGCGCCAATAACGCCTTTCTTCTCATCCTCATCGGCAAAAATCAGCTTCAGCTCATCTGCCGGATAGGGCTTGCGGCAGCGGGCATATATCCGCTCTGCCAGGTGATCCTTCGGAAAGCCGGGGATGTCAGACACACCGCCGCCGATTATCACATGGTCAGGGTCAAGAATGTTCAGCTCCGCGCAGACGGTCTGAGCCATTCTGTCCACAAAGCTTTTCAGCTCCTCGCCGTGGCGGATAAACAGCTCCTCCGGCGGGCAGTCCGGCCATTTTTCTTTTTGGCACCTGATAAGATACTTGCCTCCGGCCAGGTTTTCCATGCAGCCCAGGTTGCCGCAGCCGCAGAGCTCCTCACTGCCGTCGGCCGGTATATGCCCAAGCTCACCGGCAGCGCCGTGGCGGCCCACATAAGGCTTGCCGTCAATGAAAATGGCATTGCCGATTCCGGTGCCGAAGTAAAAGCCGCAGGCCACACCCTCAGGCGGGATATTGTATTTTGCCATATCATAGCACATGCAGAGATTCACATCCCGCTCAATGAGCACCGGCAGCCCCAGAAGCTCAGCCAGCTTATCCGCCACCGCCAGATTTTCCATATGGGGTATATTGGGAGCCTGCAAAACCACTTTCCGTTTTTTATCCAGTGTTGCGGGAAAGCCCAGGCACAGGGCCTCAATTTCAAGACCCTGCATACAGGTGCTGAGAAAGCCGGCCAGATCGCCCATTACATCGGGAGATTTCAGCACCTCTCCCACCGGCAGCTTTTTGAAGCCATGCACATTGCCCTCACTGTCCACCGCGCCTGCCCGCAGATTGGTGCCGCCAATGTCCATGCCTATAACATACTTTTCCATATTATTCATCATCGGGAAATATGATTCCGGCAGCCCTGCGGGTCTGCTCAACGATCGCCACCTGCCTCAGGGTCAGCTCTCTGCGAAGCTCAAGCTCCTGCTTGTCCTCTCTGAGCAGGATGGGCACAAGGTTCTGAATTTCATAATACCAGCGGTCGTGATCAGGCTGCAGATTCACAGTCTCGTCAATTTCCGCGTTGACGGTGCGGATCTCTTTAAGGCCGTTGGAGCCGTCCTTAATGTAAACACAGCCCTCCTCGCCCTCGATCTGATAATAGCTTGAGCCCTTGCAGTCCTTGGCACCGGCAAGGCTTGCAACAAATCCGGGGTATACCATGACCATGCTGCCGGAGGTATCCACACCGCCCTGCATATTGGGGTAGTAAACCGCGTTCTCCGGCTGGCCGAACAGGGCAAGGGTCAGGTACACATTATAATAGTTTATGTCCATCAGGCAGCCGCCGGCAAAGGCGGGGTTGAACACATTGGGCAGCTCGCCTGCCAGCAGCTTGTCATAGCGGGAGGAATACTGGCTGTAATTTGCCAGCACCAGCCTGATTCTGCCGATTTTATTCACAGCTTCCCGCAGCACGGCAAAGTTGGGCAGGAAGCTGGTGGGGACGGCTTCCACAAGGATGAGTCCCTTTTCCTCAGCGATTTCAAAAAGCTCCTTTGCCTGCTTAATTCCGGTGCAGAAAGGCTTTTCGCAGATAACATTTTTGCCGGACAGAAGCACTGCCTTGCTCTGCCCGTAATGGAGATTATTTGGACTGGCGATATAGACGAAGTTAATCTTCTCGTCTGCCAGCATATCCTCAAGCTCTGTATATACCTTGCCTGCGCCGTATTTTTCCGCAAGTTCTTTGCCCTTTTCCCGGCTTCGGGAGTACACAGCCTCCAGGCTGATGCCGCCGGTTTTCTGCACAGCATCCAGTATGCTGCGGACTATCTGACCGGAGCCTATGGTGCCAAGACGGATATCATCCATTGTTACCTCCAAATGCCGCGGCTATTTCGGTGCCCTTTTCAAGGGTCTGCAGCACATATACAACTTCCTCATCCCTGATGCACTTCTCTGCGCCGTTTTCGATGGCCTCAATGAGGCTGTCATAGATCATCTCATAGCGGGCGGAGCCTACGGGAACCTTCTCCGTAAGCTTCTCGCCGGCATCGTTCATATAAACGAGGGTACCCCAGCGGTCCTCGGGGGCAAGGCCAGTGGTGACAACATGGCGGCCTACCACCTTCTTCTTGCCGGAGTTATGCAGCACCGGGGGCAGGGTAAAGCTGCCTTTAGTTCCGTGTAGAGTGAAGCGGGGATAGTCTGTCATCACGCACATGCTGGTGTTGACGCTGGCCTTGCAGTTGCCGTAGTAAAAGTCCAGATCATAGTAGTCATCGCCCTTGCCGGGGTGATGGATGCTGCGCACATCCAGAACGGTCTTATCGGGGATGCCGAAAAGGCTGATGACCTGATCGACGGTGTGCACGGCCAGATTGAAAAGCGTGCCCATATGGTCGTACCAGCCGTTGGTCTTATAATAGTCATAATGGCTCTCAAGACGCACCAGCTCACCCAGCCTGCCGCTGGCAATAACTTCCTTCACGGCCATGAAATCCGCGTCAAAACGGCGGTTCTGATTGGGCATGCATACCAGGCCCTTTTCTTTCGCCAGCGCGAAAACCTCGGCCGCGTCCTTGGAATTGGTGGCAAAAGGCTTTTCAATGAGAGCGTGCTTGCCGGCATTCAGGATCTGCCTTGCGTATGGCACATGGAACCGGTCAGGTGCGCTGACAACCACCAGATCGACCTCCGGATCACTCAAAACATCATTGAAATCAGTGGTGAAGATGAGCTCGGGGTAGAAGGGCTCATACTCCGCGCACTGGGCAATGTCCTCCTCTCTGCGGAAGATGTATTTTATTTTGATATCCTCACGGTTTTCAACATATGGAATGTGGTACTCGCGCACGGAAACGCCGAAGCCCACATAGGCAACAGTCAACATTGTTCTTCTCCTTAAAACATTCATTGATGACAATCCCTCAGTCAGCTTCGCTGACAGCTCCCTTTGCACAAGGGAGCCTTTATTGGGAAATAGCAAAGACCCCGTTTCCGGGGTCTTTGAAATGGCTCTTACTTGACTTCCGCGGCCAGCTTACGCATCTTGGCACGGCGGAAGTTCTCCTTGATAACGGGACCCACGGTCTGGATAAGGATAACGATGATAAGGACAAGACCCTGGAAGGTGTCCTGAATGTCAACGCTGAGACCGGGGATGGAGACGATGATGAAGTTGATGGTGGTGTAGGACAGCGCGCCGAAGATAACGCCCAGCATATTGCCCTTGCCGCCTGCCATGCTTACGCCTGCCAGAACAACGGCGGCGATGGCATACATCTCATAGCTGACGCCGGAGGAGGCGGGGGTAACATTACCGATCTTGCAGGCCTGCATAAGGCTTGCAACACCGACGCAGACACCGGTGAGAATGAATACGGAAACCTTGACCCAGGTAACATTGATACCTGCAAGGCGGGCGCTCTTTTCGTTGGAGCCCACGGCATAGATGGTCTTGCCGTACTTGGTCTTTTTGGCGATGACGATGAAGATGATCGCCATCAGCAGGAATACAAAGAAGATATAGGGCAGAGAGAAGCTGCCGATAGTCAGCTTGCCGGTGCCGAACTTCATGCGCAGAAACTCATACTTGCTGTTGTCGCTGAGCATTGCAAACTGGCTGGAGGAAGAACCGGAGATAGCAGGGTCGATCTTGCGGACAACGGACAGGGTCAGGGAGCGGTAGATCAGCATGGTGCCCAGAGTGACAACAAAGGGAGGCATCTTGCCAAGACCAACCAGCAGGCCGTTGACAGCGCCGCAGAGAGCGCCGGTGACAATGGCTGCCAGAACCATGAGTATAACAGAGTTTGTCATGTTGAACACCATGATGGTAACGCCGGTGCACAAAACCAGAGAGGAACCGACGGAAAGATCGATCTGGCCGGTGATGATGACAAAGGCCATGCCCAGAGCCATGGTGCCCACAATAACCGTGTTCTGGCTGGAGAGAATCGCGGCGATATGGCTCCACTTGAAGGTGTTGCCGTTGGAGTTAATAGTGATGGCGTAGCCGATCATGATGATGAACAGAACAAATATGAAGCTGTACTGGGACCAGATGCGGCCCAGAACAGTGCCTACGCTTTTTTTCTCATTTTTCATCTTGCTGCCTCCTCGATAGTCTCTATGGCGTTGGTAGAATAGAGCATAACATCATGCTCGTTGACTTCCTCATGCTTGAAGGTGCGGATGATGCGGCCCTCGTAAAAGACTACACAGCGGTCGGCAACCTTCTGAATTTCGGGAATTTCCAGAGTGTTGATGATAACGGTCCTGCCCTCCTTGGCGAAGCCAAGGATAAGGCGGTAGATCTCTTCCTTTGCACCCACGTCAACACCTTGAGTGGGGTTATCGAAGAGCAGAACATCAGCGCCAATGTTCAGACAGCGGGCGAGGAACACCTTCTGCTGGTTGCCGCCGGACAGGGACAGGATGCTGTCGGAGCTGTTGCCTGCCTTGATGTGCAGGCTGTCCTTTTGGCGGGCATATCGGGCATTCTCCTGCTTCATGCTTATCATGGGGTGGCGGCGGGAGATCTCATGCTCGGCAAGGTAGAAATTTTCCATAATGCTCATATCGGGCACAACGGAGTTCTCCTTACGGTTGGAGGCCAGCATGGTTACGCCGTTTTTCATAAAACGGACGATGCTGCCGCCCATGACCTTGCCGTGAACCAGCATCCTGCCGCCCTCGGAGGGCAGAGCGCCGAACATGGTCTGCATAAGTTCGGAAGCGCCGCAGCCCGCAAGGCCGGTGAAGGCGACGATCTCTCCCTTTCTCACTTCAAGGTCGACATCATGGAAGCCCTGACCGGAGTAGTTCTTCAGCTCGAGAATCACTTCTCCCAGCTCGCGGGGCTCGTACACATCCTCGTCCACATACTGGCTGCCTACCATCATGGAGGTGACCTCGTGGGCGGTGACATCCTTTATATTGCCGGAGGAAATGAACTCACCGTTTCTCAGAACCGTGAATCGGTCTGCCAGAGCAAATATCTCAGGCATTTTATGAGAAATGAAGATGAAAGATTTCCCCTGAGTTTTCAATTTTCTGAGTATTCCGAAAAGGAGATCGATCTCCTTATTGGAAAGAGCCGTGGTGGGCTCGTCCAGAATCAGCAGCTTCGCGTCCACATACAGGGCGCGGCAGATCTCCAGCAGCTGCTTTTCACTGGTTTTAAGCTCTGAAACCATTGCGGTGGGTTCGATATCCACGCCAAGGTTCTCAAACAGTTCTTTTGTGCGGGCGATCTGTTCTTTCTTTTTTATAATGCCCAGACTGGTCAGCTCACGGCAGAGGAAAATATTGTCCGCAACCGTAAGGTCATTTATAACATTCAGCTCCTGATGGACAAAGGCAATGCCTGCCGCCTCCATCTGGGAAATACTGGGGCTGGGATAGTCCTTGCCGTCAAACATAATGCTGCCGCTGTCGGCAGGGATAACACCGGTGAGGATGTTCATCAGAGTGGATTTGCCCGCGCCGTTTTCACCCAGCAGGGCGTGGATCTCTCCTTCCTCAACGGAGAAGTCGATATTGCTCAAGGCCTGGGAGCCGCCGAAGGCCTTGGACACATTTTTCATTTCAAGGATGTTCATGTTGCTGTCTCCTTGCTGGCCCAACATCAGTTGGACTCTGGCTTTTGATATGGGCTTGCGGGTATGGGATATACCCATACCCGCAAGCGGATTGATTAGCTGCGAATGAGGATTATGCGTGGCCCTGGAAGCCCTCGAACTCGTTAACATTGTTTGCGTCAACGATCCAAACGGGCTGGTACTCGCCAGCGCCCTGCTCGTATGCCCAGTCACCCTCAAGGTACTTCAGACCGGTATCGATGATGTCCTGCATCATCTTGGGGCTGAAGTAGACGGACATCATGTCGTCAAAGTACTTCTTTGCCAGATCGGACTGAGCGTCGGTGCCAGCCATAACATCATACAGCTCCTGCATGCCGCCGATAGCGGAGATGTAAACCTCGAGAGCCTCGATGTCAGCCTTCAGAGCGTCGGATGCGCCTGCCTCCAGGTAGTTGAGAACGCCGAAGGTCATCTCATCGTCCATGGAGTAGATGTACAGCTTGCCGGTGTTGGCCTTTGCTGCGGCAACGATCTCCTCGAGCTTCTGCTCGATGTAGTCGTAAGCGCCGTCAGCGGACCAGTTGCAGACTACGGTGTAGCCGTTGAAGATAGCGTCCAGATCAGCCTGTGCCCAAACCTCAGTGGTCTTGTAGGAGCCGGTCTGCTTGTCAGAGTACTCGATCTCGCCGCGCAGGAACTGCTCGAAGCCTTCCTGACGACGAGAGCAGACAGTGCCGTTATCGCCGTAGAGAACTACAACAGTGTCGCCGGGCTGCATGCCGTTCTCCTGGAGCCAGTATGCGATACCGGCGCCGCACTGCCAGTTATCACCGGAAGCGTTCAGGATAGCGTACTTCTCGGTTGCCTCAATGATACGGTCGAAGGAG
>CAZYTE010000045.1:0-11138 GCA_964649425.1 uncultured Oscillospiraceae bacterium | reverse complement strand
GGGCTCGAACCCACGACACCCGGAACCACAATCCGGTGCTCTGCCAACTGAGCTAATTCCACCATAATATTCGTTTGGCACGCCAAGAGAGATTCGAACTCCCGACCTACTGCTTAGAAGGCAGTTGCTCTATCCTGCTGAGCTATTGGCGCATATAATCCCGGCAAACTTTCAAGTTGGAGCGGGTGATGGGAATCGAACCCACGTATCCAGCTTGGAAGGCTGGTGTTCTACCATTGAACTACACCCGCATGGCCGTTCCCACATTCAGCCTTGAGATAATAACATACAAAGTGGCCCCGTGTCAATATTTTTCTTGAAAAAATAATAAAAGCGCTCTGAAATCAATTCCAAAGCGCTTTTGTGATTATTTTTTTGTGAAACGGCGGAGGATATTCTTTATTCCGCCATGCTGCATGACAAATACAAAGATACCGAGACCCAGCATGATCACCAGAGCAATGACCATGATCACGATAAGGACGGAGTTGGAAACACCGGTGTCACGGGTCGTATAGTCACCGCTGCCATTTGCTGATGGGGAGAGGGTGGGAGAAGGAGTCTGGGTGGGGCTAGCGGTTGCGGTGGGAGTGGCGGTGGCTGCGGCGCTCTTGTCAGTGACGGTCACATAATATGTGCACTGGAAGCCCTGATAGCTGACAGTGATCTTCTGCCTGCCGGCAGTGCTGAGAACCGCTGGCTCACAGGTGAAGCCGGATTTTATTTCCTCAGAGCCGCCGTTGCTGCCGGTGAGGCGGATGATAAGACCGGTGGTATCCAGACTGTCGCCCACATTATATTCAAGCTTCTGGGCTCTGGAGGCCACATCGATCCTGATGGGAACCTCTTCCTCCTCAACGGTGACGGTGAAGGTGCAGGACTTATCCATGTAGCGCACGGTAACGGTCTGCTCACCCACAATGCTCAGAACAGTGGGTACGCAGCTTAATCCCTCGGACACGGTTTTGTCGCCCTTGTTGGTGTAGGCCTTTATGCTAAGGCCGGTGCTGTCCAGACTCTCGCCCACTTCATAGCGGGTCTTGTGGGGCAGAGTCAGTACGCCGATACCCTCAAGGATCTCCTCGTCGGTATCGACATTTACATTGAAGGTGCAGCTCTTGCCCATGTAGCTTATCTGTATTTCCTGCTGGCCGAAAGTGCTGAGCGTGGTGGGGTATACGCCGAAGCCGCTGGAGAGAACGGCGTTGCTGCCGTCAGCATATTCAACGCGGATACTCAGACCTGTGGTGTTGATGGTGTCACCCTCCATGTAATCCATGATGTCGGGCATGGTGTTGATGGTGACGGAGTTTACCTGCAGTTCGCTGACTTTGACCTCAATGGTGGCAGATACAGTGCTGCGGGTCTGGGTGCCGGCGGTATTGGTGACGATGCAGTAGTAATAGCTGCTGCCCACATAAGCAGTATTGGGCACATAGGTGGGGCTGACGGCGCCGCTGATAAGCTGGCCGTTGGCGGTGCTGTTGGTGGAGGATACATACCACTGGTAGCTGAGAGTACCGTTGCCCGCAATAGAGGCGGTGACGGATATCTGGGCGTGGGCGTTGGGGTAGCAGCTAACGCCGGAGCTGACGGAAACAGTGGGCCTTGCGGCGATAACATTAACAGGGCAGATCAGGGAGTTGTTATTGCCAAGATCCACGACGCAGTTATAAGTGCCCACAGTGGTGGGGGTGCCGGTGAGATATACATTTACGCCGCCGCTGCTCTCCTCGGTGGTCACCTGACAGCCGGGGGGCAGGGTGCCCGCGGTGGAGCTGACAGGGCTGCCGACGGAAACGGTTGCCAACAGATGCTTGAAATAGACACCCGCTTCCACATCACCGGGGGAGGTATATGTAATGTCCGCAAATGCGAAGCCTTCCATGCTGAAAACAAGCAGCAGCGCCAATGCAAGTGCAGTAACGATCTTTTTCATTTTGATGCAAGTCCTTTCAAATATGAGTATACTTACAAACGCTAAAATTAGCACAAAATACAGGAAAAGTCAATTCAAGCCAACTGCGGCCGAACTTGAGCAAAATTTTCCCGAGCCTGTTGTTAAGAGACTAAAGCTGTGGTAAAATCAAAATATCACAGAAAGGAGGCAGAAATATGGCAGCGAAGAAATGGTACAAGGAAATGTCGGTTTACCAGATCTGGCCCCGCAGCTTTTGCGACGGCAATGGCGATGGCATAGGCGATCTCTGGGGTGTGCTGAGCAAGCTGGACTATATAAAGAGTCTGGGCGTTGATGCCATATGGTTCTCTCCTCTCTACCCCTCTCCCAATGCGGATTTTGGTTATGATATTTCAGATTACATGGATATTCACCCCGATTACGGCAACCTTGAAGTATTCAAACAGGTGCTGGATGAGGCTCACCGACGGGGGATGCGGGTCTTTATGGACCTGGTGATAAACCACACCTCCGATGAGCACAAGTGGTTCAAAGAGAGCAAAAAGGGGAAAAACAATCCCTATCACGACTATTATTACTGGCGCCCCGGCAAGGTCTCGGGCTCCGTTCTGCGTCCGCCCAACAACTGGACCAGCCTGTTTGAAGGCGGTGCATGGGAGTACTGTGAGAAATTAGACGAATTTTATCTGCATTTGTTCGCAAAAAAACAGCCGGATTTGAATATGGACAATCCAAAAGTCCGGGAAGAAGTGAAAAATATCATGCGCTTCTGGCTGGACATGGGTGTGGACGGCTTCCGTGAGGATGTTATCACCTTCATTTCCAAGACTCCGGGGCTTCCCAACGCTTACCCCAAGCTGCCCATCGCCAATGGCATGCAATACTACTCCAACCGCCCCAAGGTTCATGAGTACCTGAAGGAATTCAAGCGGGATGTGCTGGATCATTATGACTGCTTCACCGTGGGCGAAAGCCCCATGACCACCCCGGAGATAGCCCTGCGCTATGTGACCGAGGGGGAAAATCAGGTGCTGGACGAGATGATCGGCTTTTCCCATATGGAGGCCGACTGCTTTATGACCGATGTGGTGCAGCGCCCCTTCAATCTCATCAAGATGAAAAAGGCATTCACCCAGTGGCAGAAGGCTCTTCAGGGCAAGGCATGGAATGCTCTCTACATAGAGAATCATGACCACCCCCGTATTATAAGCCGATATGGCAGCGAGCGTTACCATAAGGAAAGCGGCAAAATGCTGGCGGCCATGTATGCCCTGCAGCGGGGCACGCCTTTCATCTATCAGGGGCAGGAGATCGGCATGCTGAACATCCATCTGCCGGACATAAATCTGTATCAGGATGTTATGAGCAAAAACAATGCCGCCATCCTCTCAAAGCTGATGCCCCGCAGCAAGGTGCTCAAGCTTATCCATAAGTCCAGCAGAGACAGTGCCCGTACTCCCATGCAGTGGTCCGCGGAGAAAAATGCGGGCTTTACCACCGGGATACCCTGGTTCTTTGTCAACAAGTGCTACACCAGCATAAATGTGGAAGCGCAGGAGAAGGATCCGGACTCCATTTTGAACTTCTACCGGAAGCTGCTGCATTTCAGGAAGAACAATCCCGTTGCCATCTACGGAGATTACAATGAGCTGCTGCCCGATGACAAGAATATGTATGTCTACGAGCGAAATTACCATGGAAAAAAGCTGCTGGTCATCTGCTCCTTTACCGCCGAACAGATCCGGTTTGAGCTGCCGGAGGACATTGACCTTCTCAAGGGCACCGTGGTGCTTTCAAACTACGAGCTTAACTTTGTTATTGCCAACGGCTTTACCACCAGACCATATGAGATGAGAGTGTATCTTTTCGAGTGAATCAAACTATGAGAGAGACGAAAGAAAAAGCATACGCAAAGCTGAATATTTCTCTGGATGTGACAAGCTGCCGGGATGATGGCTATCACGACATGCTGATGGTCATGCAGACTATCAGTCTCAGCGATGATGTCACTGTCAGGCTCAATGACAGCGGCAAGGTCACAGCCTCCTCCAATCTGCCGTTTATCCCCTGCGATGAGAGAAATCTGGCAGTGAAGGCTGCCCTGAAATATCTTGAAGCCGTTGGCGTCGGCTCACAGGGTATGCATATTGAGATATATAAGAGAATCCCTGTGGGAGCGGGCATGGCGGGAGGTTCCTCCGATGCCGCCGCTGTGCTGAGAGCTCTGAACCGTTTGTATAATAACAGGCTTTCCAGATGTGAGCTTGAGGAGCTTGCCTGCCATGTGGGCTCGGATGTGGCTTTCTGTGTGGCCGGCGGTACCGCGCTTGCCAAGGGCAGGGGAGAGATACTGAGTGATCTGCAGCCCATGCCGGACTGCTGGTTTGTGGTCTGCAAGCCGGAGTTCTCCATTTCCACGCCGGAGCTTTTCAAGAAGCTGGACAGCTCACCCCTGCGCCATCATCCGGACACTTCCGGGATTGTTCAGGCCCTGGAGGACGGTGAACTGAGAGAGATCTGCATACGGATGTACAATGTCTTTGAGGATGTGGATGACAGACGCATGAGAACTGTTTCCGACATAAAGAGCAAGCTCCTTGACTACGGCGCGCTGGGTGCCATTATGACCGGCACCGGCTCTGCGGTGTTCGGTGTTTTTTCCAACGAAGAGCAGGCCAAGGCTGCCAACAGAGATCTGAAAGCCGCTTATAAATTCTGCTGTGTTTCAAAGCCGGTTTCAGGACTGATGTGATTAAAAATTCAAAAAACCGCCTATACTATGACTGTGATCAATACATAGTAAGGCGGTTTTTTTATGAAAAAGAATTTTGGCTTAAAGCTTATCGAAACTGCGGCACTGCTGGCTCTGTGCTTTACGGTATGCGGCATGGCCTGGGCTCAGGGACGGCAGGAGAATCTGAACGGAAACATCCTGCGGCTGCATGTGCTGGCGGCATCCGATGAAGAGCATGAGCAGGCTCTCAAATTAAAGGTACGGGATAATGTGCTCCAATATCTGGAACCCCTGCTGGAAAATGCGGAGGATGCCCGAAGCGCGGAGAGCATAATCAGCGAGAATCTGTACGCTATTGCGGACGCAGCCTATGAAGCAGCTGAGGGCAGGCAGGTCTGCGTCAGTCTTGGTGAGGAGAGCTATACCAGCCGGGAACACGAAGGCATCACTCTGCCGGCAGGCAGGTATAAATCCCTGCAGGTGATCCTTGGTGAGGGGCAGGGCCGGAACTGGTGGTGTGTAGTTTTTCCGCAAATCTCCAATGGCGCTGCCGGTGAACTGGGGCAGCAGGAGCTGAAAATTGTTACAGACAGTGAAAACAGGGAACTTCGCTTCAAGCTGCTTGAACTCTGGGGGAAGCTCACTTCAAAATAACAGCCTTTCCACGACAGTGGAAAGGCTGTCTGCTATTCAATTTTTGAAGCAATATATGCCTCAACCTCAGATATTTCCATACCCAGAACCACGGAGAGCTCACCGTGGAGAATGTCCTTGGCGCGCTTCATGGTGCTTTCGGCACGGCTGCTCTTGGTCTTGCGGTCGCTCATGCGGCTGTGCAGACCCTTGATGACGGCAACCAGAGCCTCGCAGGTGTGCTGCTTGAACAGCTCTTTATAAAATGCATCCACATGGTTGAAGCGGTTGTCATTGCAGATGGCAGGCTCAATGGAGGGGATGGACGCAATGAGAGCCTCAGCCCGTTCTCTGGAAATGAGGGGGCGCATGAATGCACCGGACTCCACAGGCGTAAAATATGTGCCGCTGCCTACCAGGGGAGTAAGATGATAATACAGCTTGTTATCGGTGCCGGACATGGAAAGGGGGGCGATTTTTTCCACAGTGCACACGCCGTTTTCTCCATATATGATTTTATCGCCAATTTCAAACACTGCCTATCACCTCAGTACTTCAACTATGATATAATTTTACAACATTTAATGGAAAATTTCCAATAGAAATTTCAAAAAATTTTAATAAAATCCGGTGCATATCATCATTGAGTTATTATTGGCCCTCTGTTATAATCGGTGGAAACAGGAAGGTGTAAAAGTGAGATTATTTCTTTACGGACATGAATATAAATACGCGGTGGAGCAGATGCTGTTCACCATGTTTCCCGGAGAAAAACCAGAGTATCCCGAAGGCAAACCGGAGGGTGACAGGATAGAAGTGCGCCTGAGCAGGGCGGAGAAGTATACCACCGCCAGCTGTGCCATGTGTTTTGGCGGGGAGCTGTTTCGCGGAAAAGCCGCCGAGAGGAATCCTGAACTCTCCGATGAACTGGAGCATGACAGGGTTTGCCAGAGAATCATAAAGAAAGCCATGTACAAGGCTGCTTTGGCATCGGGTATAAAGCGCCCGGTGTGGGGCGCCCTTACCGGCGTAAGGCCGGGCAAGCTCATGTGCGGCATACTCAGCAGAACCGGCGATGAGCAGGAAGCACTTAAGCAGTTTATGGAGGAGTACGATGTGAGCCCGGAGCGGGCCTCCCTGTGCCTTGATACAAGCCGGGAGACCATGAAGGCCGTTCGCGAAATGGGTGAAAAGGATGTATGCCTCTATGTGGGCATCCCTTTTTGTCCCACCAGATGCGCCTACTGCAGTTTTGTCAGCCAGTCGGTGGAAAAGAGCATGAAACTCATACCACCTTTTGTTGAGGCCCTGCATAAGGAAGTTCTGGCAACGGCGGAGCAGGTCAGAGAGCTTGGTCTGCGGGTGGTGTCCATCTACTTCGGCGGCGGTACGCCCACAACCTTGTCGGCAGCTCAGCTTGATGAGCTATGCGCCCTGATGGCAAGGGAGTTTGATCTGTCTGCTTTGAAGGAATACACCGTCGAGGCCGGCAGACCCGACACTATTACCGAGGATAAGCTGCAGGTGCTGCGCCGCTATGGAGTGGACAGAGTCAGCGTCAATCCCCAGACCATGAGCGACCATGTGCTGGAGGTAATAGGCCGCAGACATACGGCTCAGGATATAGTTGATGCCCTTGGAAAAGTGAGAGACTGCGGCGGCTTTGCGGTAAACATGGATCTGATAGCCGGCCTGCCTGCAGACACCGTTGAGAGCTTTGAGGATACCGTGAACAGAGTTCTGGCTCTTGAGCCGGAGAATATTACAGTACATACCCTGTCCCTTAAAAAAGGCTCCCGCATCAGTGCTGAGGGGGCGGAGCTTCCCAGCGCGGCCGAGGTGGGCAGAATGCTGGACATAGCTCAGGAGAAGCTGAGGGCAGAGGGCTACTTTCCCTATTACCTTTACCGGCAGAAAAATATGTCCGGCGGCTTTGAAAATGTGGGCTGGACCAAGGCCGGTCATGTAAATCTCTACAATATATGCATCATGGAAGAACTGTGCAGCATAATAGCCATGGGAGGCGGCGGCTCCACCAAGCTTGTGAGCCCTGCCGAGGGGCGCAATATTCGGGTGGTCGCCCCAAAGTACCCTCTTGAATATATTAACGGCATAGAAAAAACCTGCGCCGACAAGAAGAAAATCAGCCAATTCTATGGTAAGGAGGAATAAGTGTGGCATACAGTCTGAAAGACATTAATTTCAGAACTGTTTCCGACCCCAAGGCTCTCGTTGAGGAGTGCGAGGAACAGTACTGCCGGAAGGTGGAGAAAACCGCAGAGCTTATTATTGAAAACCGCAAAAACAGCCCCATAGTACTGCTGTCCGGCCCTTCCGGCTCCGGCAAGACCACCACCGCCATGAAGGTGGCAGAGCAGTTGGGTAAGCGGGGCATAGGTACACACTCGGTGCCTATGGATGATTACTTTAAAACCATCGATCCTGCCACTGTGCCGCGCACTCCCACAGGAGAGATGGATCTGGAGTCTCCGCTGTGCATGGATATGGAGCTTATGAACAAGCATTTCGACATGCTTTCAAGAGGCGAGCGCATCTATGTTCCCAAATATGAGTTCTCCCGCAGGATGAGAGTGGTTGAGCCCTCCAAGTCCATAAAGCTGGGTAAGGATGAGGTGGTCATTTTCGAGGGCATCCACGCCTTTAATGATATTATCACCAAAAGCCATGAGGATGCTTTCAAGCTCTACATTTCAGCCAGGAGCGATGTGGAGTTTGAGGGGCAGACGGTGTTCAAGAGAACCTGGTTCCGCCTGATGCGCCGCACTGTGCGCGACCATAACTTCCGCGGAGCGCCTCCCGTGGAGACCATGAGTATGTGGGCAAATGTGCGCCGGGGTGAAAAGCTCTACATTTCTCCCTACAAGGACAAGGCAAACTTCCAGTTCGATACCTCAACCCAGTTTGAGATACCGGTGTTCAACAGCCTCGCTACTCAGCTTTTCGGCTCTGTGCCCGAGGGGATTGAACGCTTTGATGAGCTCCGGGGCATACTTCCCGCCCTGCAGCTTTTTGGCCACATTGATGAAACGCTGGTCCCCGAAAATTCTCTTATCAGAGAATTTATCGGCGGCGGCTCATACAGCTACTAACAAGAAATCCACCGATATTATCGGTGGATTTTTCGTTATATAAGCTGCTGCTCGTTGATGATGAGCTTGAACTGCAAGCCCAGCTTTTCGGCGGCCTTGCGGCAGAGAAGCATACGCTGCATGAAAATCTCAAAATAGTCCATGACGGAGCCGAACTTCGTGTCAACAGTCAGCTTCAGCTTCACAATAGTCCGCTCCTCGTTGATTTTCAGCACAGACTTGGTTACGGAATAATTTACACGGTCGTGTATATCAAAGGTGGAAATATCCCGGTTGCGCACGCGGCTGCGGCGCACATCCGCCTTGTCGGCAAGGATCATGGCGGCTGCCACGGCGTTTACCGGCACGCCGCTGCCCTCATCATGGTTCCCGATGGCGGTGACAATAGTGGCCATCTCCGCCGGGTCACAGCCCATATCATTAAGGATGCTCCATGCCATCACAGCGCCGGACTGAGAGTGGTCCTTCCGGTTTACAAGGTTGCCGATGTCATGCAGGTAGCCGGCTATTTTGGCAATCTCCACAGAGCGCTCATCAAAGCCCAGGGTTTCCAGAATATATCCCGCGGTTTCTGCCACATGCATCACATGGGCAAAGCTGTGCTCGGTATAGCCCAGTGCGCCCAGAGATTCATCTGCCCGTACGATATAGGTTTTGATGGCTTCGCTTTTTGTAATTTCGTCATATGTTAACATATAAGCATAACACCTCCTGACCGGATTATTATAGCATGAACTTTGGGGAATAAAAGTTAATTTATTAAAAAGCTTTCAGTCGATTTCAATGTCAAAGATGCGCTCGATGAGGATGCTGCTTTTGTCCTCCATCACAAGGCAGCCGGCAAAGCTGTCAATTTTCTTAAGTCTGCCGCTGACCTGAACATAAGCGCCGCCGTCTTTTCTGCTGTCGGGCTTGAAGCAGGTGATTTTCACCTGGGGCAAAGTCATGCTCTGCAGCTTCAGGAGCTTTTCGTTGAGGGCATCGATGAAATTTTCGTCCAGCTCCGCCATCTGAGAGGTAAACCTGCCGGTTTCGGCGATGACCGCGTCATAGCCGGTGAGAGCGGCAAAGGGTGCAAACTGGGCGGCTCTGTCCAGCCTGCTCATGTGGGGGCGGTGGGCTGACTGATGGTGGGCCATGTCCATGATGTCGCTGTATTTTTCGCTCATGCTCTGTGGCCTCCTACCTGATTATTGCGCATTCTTGTGGTGGCTCCGTCCTGAAAATTAAGCCCCTTCAAAATGGCATTCTTGCCGAATTTTTTCCTGATATGCAGGATCGCCTGCTGCTTTTTCCGTTCCGTATTCAGCTCGGCCTCCCGGGCCGCCATGGCCTCATAATCCGTGAACATATCCAACTGAAGTTCTTCCTGCGGCTGTATGGCATCCTCAGAAAGCAGATTCGCGGCGGTAATATTCACCCTGCGGATGAGAAGCCGCGGATCCACAATGCGCTCGTAAAGCTCGGTCACGGCATTGGAAATAAGGCGTTCGGAACAACAGTGCCTTTCCAGTCTTGCGGTGCCGTGGGCGTGGCGTGGAACGGCTCTGCCGTAGTGGTCCAGAGTTATGGGCCCACGGTAGTCTATGCCCGGGGTGGTCAGGCTTTCCCTGTCATAGCCGATGGTCAGCACAAACTGGTCGCTGACAAGGCCCTTGTCCAATAGATCCATCACCAGCAGCTCCGTCATCTCCTGCACGATGACCCGCCCTTTTTCAAAGCTGTACGGGCACTGCAGCACCTGCCCGGAGCAGAGGCTTTTGGTCTGGGGGCGAAAGGCTTTTACATCCGCGATGCTGCAGCTTTCCCAGCCCCAGGCATGGTCGATGAGCAGCTCAGCGTTCACTCCGAAGAGCCTGTAAAGCAATGCCTCACTGTAATAATCACCGTCCCTGCCGGCGGAGCATCGGGCCACATCCCCCATGGTGTGAAGCCCCACAGAGCGTAGCTTCTTTGCGTAGCCCTGCCCAATGCGCCAGAAATCGGTTATGGGCTCGTGATCCCAGAGCTGGCGGCGGTAGCTCATCTCGTCCAGCTCTGCTATGCGTACGCCGTTTTCATCCGGCTTCATCCGCTTTGCGACTATGTCCATGGCGATCTTGCACAGATACATATTTGTGCCAATGCCGGCAGTGGCGGTGATGCCGGTGCTTTTCAGCACATCCTTTATAAGCAGCATGGCGAAATCGTGGGCGCTGAGCCCCATGTGCCCAAGGTAGGGCGTGGCATCTATGAAAACCTCGTCAATGGAGTAGACATGTATATCCTGAGGGGAGACATACTTCAGGTATATCTCATAAATTTTTGAGCTTACCGTCATGTAGTTCGCCATGCGCGGCGGCGCCACGATCACATCCAACTTGAGCCCCGGGTCTGAGTTCAGCTCGGAAGCTATGCAGGAGGAACCGGAAAATTTGCGGCCCGGGGCTTTGGACAAGCGCAGGGCATTGAGTTCATCCACCTTTTGCATTACCTCAAAAAGTCTCGGCCTGCCGGGAACTCCGCAGGCCTTCAGCGATGGGGTGACAGCCAGACAGATGGTTTTTTCCGTGCGGCTGTTGTCTGCCACCACAAGATGGGTGTTCAGTGGATCCAGACCTCTGTCTACGCACTCCTGAGAGGCGTAGAAGGATTTAAGGTCTATGGCGATATAGATTTTTTGACGGTCCATACTGCACCTCCGAGGTTGAATTGCAAAGTTAAATTCCGATCAGGTATGTAATGGGCTGGAATTTAGAAT
>CAZYTE010000044.1:0-11244 GCA_964649425.1 uncultured Oscillospiraceae bacterium | reverse complement strand
TAATGGATGCGATGGTCAGTGACGCGATCCTGGGGGAAATTATAGGTACGGATTTCCATGCTCTGCTGCCTGCTGGGCTCTCTGCTGATGGGTCTGCTGTTCTGCTTCCTCACCGTTACACTCAGAGCAAACCAGAACGTCACCGGTCTTGCCATGACCACCTTCGGCGTTGGCTTCGGCAACTTCTTCGGCGGCTCTCTCATCAAGCTCTCCGGTGCTGACATTCCTTTCCTGTCTCTGTCCGCAACCAGCAACTGCTTTAAAAAGAGCCTGCCTTTTGCGGGAAATCTGGGTGCTTTCGGCAAGGTTTTCCTGTCTTACAGCTTCCTTGTATATCTGGCCATCATCATTGCGCTGGCGGCATCCTTTGTTATAAACCGCACAAGAATCGGTCTGCACCTGAGAGCAGTGGGCGAAAACCCCAACACCGCAGACGCTGCCGGCATCAATGTAAACCGGTATAAATATGCTGCCACTTGTCTGGGCTGCATGATCGCGGGTCTGGGCGGCCTGTACTATGTTATGGACTATGCCAGCGGCATATGGGCAAACGATGCCTTCGGTGACCGTGGCTGGCTGGCAATCGCACTGGTTATCTTCACTATCTGGAGACCCAATGTGGGCATTCTGGCATCCTTCCTTTTCGGCGGTCTGTACATTCTCCATATGTACATCCCCTCCGGCATGAACCTTGCGGTCAAGGAGCTTTACAAGATGCTGCCCTATCTTGTAACTATTATAGTTCTGATCATCAGCAGCATGCGCAATCAGCGCGACAAGCAGCCTCCCGCATCTCTGGGCCTGCCTTACTTCAGAGAAGAAAGATAAACAGCAAAAAATCCCCGATTGATCGGGGATTTTTTGCTGCCATTTTTACCTGGAAGTCCACTTCCACTGGGCGATTTCGGGCAGGTCTACGCCGTGTTCGGCTATGTACTGCTTGTGCTCCACCAGTTTATCCTTCATCTGCTGGACAAGGTATGCGCCTCGGTTGCCAAGCTGGGGCAGGCTGTAAACAGCGGCCATTACAAGGTTGAAGCGGTCAAGCTCATTGAGAACTCGCATATCAAAGGGAGTTGTAATGGTACCCTCTTCGATATAGCCGTGAACATCCATATTCTTATTGCGGCGCCTGTAGGTCAGCTCATGGATCAGGCTGGGGTAGCCGTGGTATGCAAAGATGACGGGCTTATCCCTGGTGAAGAGCAGGTCAAACTCCCGGTCACTGAGACCATGAGGGTGCAGAGTATCAGACTGCAGGCGCATCAGGTCAACAACATTGATAACTCGAATCTTCAGTTCGGGGAACTCCCTGCGTAAAATTGTGACGGCGGCGAGAGTTTCCAGTGTGGGGGTGTCGCCGCAGCAGGCCATGACCACATCGGGCTCCTGATCCTCATCAGTGGAGGCCCACTGCCAGATGCCGATACCCTGAGTGCAGTGCTTTACGGCCTGCTCCATGGTGAGCCACTGGGGCCTGGGGTGCTTGGAGGCAACTATTGCATTCACATAGTTGCGGCTGCGGATGCAGTGATCGAAACAGCTGAGCAGGCAATTCGCATCGGGTGGGAGATAGACCCGGACTACATCCGCCTTCTTATTGATCATGTGATCCAGGAAGCCGGGGTCCTGATGGGTAAAGCCATTGTGATCCTGCTGCCAGACATTGGAGCTCAGCACATAGTTAAGGGAAGCGATCTTACTTCTCCAGGGAAGCTGATTGCAGACCTTCAGCCACTTGGCATGCTGGGAAAACATGGAGTCGACTATGCGGATGAACGCCTCATAGCTGGTGAAAAAGCCGTGGCGGCCGGTGAGCAGATAGCCCTCCAGCATACCCTGACACACATGCTCGGAGAGCATGGAGTCCATGACCTGACCTTCATGGGCCAGATGGTGGTCATCTTCAATAATCTCACCGGTCCAGACACGGTCGGTGACTTCAAAAACAGGGCTCAGACGGTTGGAGGTGGTCTCATCGGGGCCGAAAGAGCGGAAATTGCGGGTGTCCTTATTGAGCGCATAGATATCACGGACGAATTTGCCAAGCTCAGCCATATCCTGAGCCTCTACGCTGCCTGGGAAGGGCACGTCAACGCCGTATTCACGGAAATCGGGCATGCGCAGGTCACGCAGCAGCTGGCCGCCGTTGGCGTGGGGATTTGCGCCCATGCGGCGCTTACCCTTGGGGGGCAGCTCCAGCAATTCCTGAATAGGAGTGCCGTTTTTATCAAACAGCTCCTCGGGTTTATAGCTTTTGAGCCAGCTTTCAATAAGGCGGATATGCTCCTCGGAGTCGGGCTGAATGGGAACCTGATGGGCTCTCCAATAGTCCTCAACCTTGGCACCGTCCACATAGTCAGGGCCGGTCCAGCCCTTGGGGCTGCGCAGAACGATCATGGGCCAGCGGGGGCGTTCCTTAACGCCTTCCTCTCTGGCTTCTTTCTGGAATTTCAGGATGCTTTCAATGCAAGTATCCAGAGTATCCGCCATCTTACGGTGCATCTCCATGGGATCGCTGCCCTCCACAAAGTAGGGCTGCCAGCCGCAGCCGATGAAGTAGCTCTCCAGCTCCTCATGGGAAATGCGGGCCAGAACGGTGGGGTTCGCGATCTTATAGCCGTTGAGATGCAGAATGGGGAGGACTGCTCCGTCAGTTGCGGGAGTTATGAACTTGTTAAGGTGCCAGGAAGTGGCCAAAGGGCCGGTCTCGGCCTCGCCGTCACCAACCACGGTAGCGGCGATGAGTGTGGGATTATCTGTTACGGCACCAAATGCGTGGGCAAGGCAGTAGCCCAGCTCACCGCCCTCGTTGATGGAGCCGGGGGTCTCGGGGGCAACATGGGAGGGAATACCGCCGGGGAAGGAGAAGCGCTTGAACAGTTTCTGCATACCCTCTTTATCCTGAGTTATGTCGGGGTAGACCTCCTGATAGCTGCCGTCCAGCCAGTCATGGGAGACCATGGCGTTGCCGCCGTGACCCGGGCCGGAGAGGTAGATCATGTCCAGATCATATTCCTTGATCACGCGGTTCAGATGAGTATAGATGAAGTTCTGACCGGGGCAGGTTCCCCAGTGGCCGACGATCTTCTTTTTGATCTGATCTGCTGCCAGAGGCTTTTCCAGAAGAGGATTATCCAGCAGATACAGCTGGCAGGCGGTCAGATAATTGCTGGCGCGCCAGTACTTATCCATCAGCTCCAGCTGGGCATCTGTGGCCTTGTTATGAACAGTGTTTGCCATGCGTTTTACCTCCTTGTGTTTATGGGAAGATTCTACCATTTTTATATGCCTTTGTATAGCAGTTAAAAGTGTCCTATCTGTGGCCTTTTTGTAAAAAAGCAGCTCAGCTATAAGCTGAGCTGCTTGATGTGATTAATATCAGACCTTGAAGTTGACGGAAGTGGAACCCTGATCGCCCTGCTTGAATTCGTAATCTTTGCCGGGAAGAACTGCGTTGAGAACGATGCCTACAATAGCAGCGGTAGCGAGACCGGTGAGGGTGATGCTGACACTGCCCAGAGGGATGACAATATTGCCGGTGTAGGTAATGCCGATGGCAAGAACCAGAATGAGAGCGGCAATGATAACATTGCGGGTGTTGGTAAAGTCAACCTTATTTTCAACAATATTGCGGACACCCACAGCGGAAATCATACCATAGAGGATCAGAGATACGCCGCCGATGGTGGCAGTGGGCATGGAGGATATAAGAGCGGAGAACTTGGGGCAGAAGGAGAAGATGATTGCAAGAACAGCAGCAATGCGGATTACTCTGGGGTCATATACCTTGCTCAGAGCCAGAACGCCGGTATTTTCACCATAGGTGGTATTGGCAGGTGCGCCAAACAGAGCAGCAAGGGCGGTTGCCAAACCGTCACCCATCAGGGTACGGTGGAAACCGGGATCCTCAATATAGTTGCGCTGGCAGGTAGAGGAGATGGCGCACATATCGCCGATGTGCTCAGTCATGGTTGCAATGGCCAGAGGAGCAACGGTGATAACAGCAGTAATGAGAAGACCGCTGTCAAAATCAGAGGAGAACAGGCCGAACAAAGTGTCCTGCATCTGGAAGGGGAAACCAAACCAGGCAGCTTCCTTAACAGCGGTGAAGTCCACATTGCCGGTCAGAGCAGCCACCAGATAGGAACCTATAACGCCCAGCAGAATGGGGATGATCTTCATCATGCCCTTGCCCCACATATTAAATCCGATGACAATGGCGATGGCTACCAGAGCGATACCCCAGTTGGCGCTGCAGTTGGTAATGGCAGGACCAGAAAGGCTTAGGCCAATGGCGATGATAATGGGGCCGGTGACAATGGGGGGGAAGAAGCGCATAACTTTCTTCATGCCGAAGGCCTTGAAGAAGGCTGCCAAAACAAAATACAGCAGACCTGCGACCATAACGCCAAAGCAGGCATAGGGGAGAAGCTCACGCTCACCGTTGGGGGCAATAGCAAAGTAGCCGGCAAGGAAAGCGAAAGAAGAGCCAAGGAAGGCTGGAACCTTGCCCTTAGCCAACAGGTGGAACAGCAGCGTGCCGAGACCTGCAAACAGCAGGGTTGCCGAGACGCTCAAGCCGGTAAGAGTAGGGACCAGGACAGTAGCGCCGAACATGGCGAACATGTGCTGGAAGCCCAGAACTATCATTCTGGGAGTGCCCAAGGCACGGGCGTCGTAGATAGGACCGTCAATAGGATTCTTTCTTGCCATTTTTCTTTCCTCTCTTTTGTTTAAAATTTTAATTATGCGCAAAATCACTGTTCCATCAGGAACACGCCGGTCTCCCCGTCAAACTGGGGAAGCCGCACTTCCACCAGCTCCATACGGGAGGTCGGGATATTTTTGCCCACATAGTCTGCCCGTATAGGCAGTTCCCTGTGACCCCTGTCCACCAGCACGGCAAGCTGGATCGTCCGGGGTCTGCCGCAGGCAAAAATGGCCTCAATGGCCGCTCTGACAGTACGGCCGGTATAGAGCACATCGTCCACCAGCACCAGATCCTTATCATTGACATCAAAGGGAAGAATACTTTGACTGACATCCGGATTCTCATGGCTCAGATCATCACGGTAAAAATGAATGTCAATGCTGCCGCAGGGCACCTGAACACCTTCAATGGATTCAATATTAGTACATATCTGCTTTGCTATGGGTTCGCCCCGGCGGCGTATGCCCACAAGCAGCAAATTCTCGGCACCCTTGTTTTTCTCCGCTATTTCATGGGAAATACGCATGAGGGCACGGTTCAAAGCCGCTTCATCCATTATCTTTGCTTTCAGCCTCATTCTTAACCTCCGCAAAGCAAAAAATGCCTTGCCATCGCCGGCAAGACACACATGAACCAGGCGATTCTACCTGACCATTATCGTCGATTTTCCGGCATCTCTGTACCAATTAAAAATCTGCTTTCCAAGGGGATTATATTCTCTGCAAGAGAAAGTTTCAAGATGATTTTTTATTTTTTGACCCTTTTGCGCATATAAAGGTTGAGGGGGTGTTTTTATGAGGATATTAAGACAGGGAAGCCATGGGCCGTCAGTTCAGCTGCTTCAGACTGCACTGAACCGGTTTGGCGCTGTTGAGTTGGACACTGACGGGATCTTTGGTCCCGAGACACGCCGGGCGGTTATTACATTCCAGGCAGACAGGGGGCTTAATCCGGACGGCATTGTCGGCAGGCTCACACACAGGACCTTGCTGCCGTGGTACACGGGATATCTTGTACACACCATAGCCGCCGGCGACACATTTTATCTTCTGAGCCAGAGATATAAAACCACGGTGCAGGCCATCCAGACCGCAAATCCCGATGCTCAGGCAGAAAATCTGCAGATCGGCTCTCAGCTTATTATTCCGCTGGGCTTTCCTGTGGTGCCGACGGATATTGATGCAAGCTCCGACCTTATAGCCTTCTGCGTTCAGGGGCTTGCTGCCAGATACCCTTTTATCAGCCGGGGGGAAATCGGAAAAAGCGTTATGGGTAAGCCGCTTTGGAGCCTGAAAATGGGCAGTGGTGAAAACCGGGTGATGTACAACGCGACTCATCATGCCAACGAGTGGATCAACACTATCGTTTTGCTGAAGTTTGCCGAAGAACTGGCGCAGGCTTACGCTGAAGGCGGGCAGCTTGCAGGTCTGGACGCAGAGGAAATTTTCGAATATGCCACCGTATTGCTCATCCCTGCGGTGAATCCTGACGGCATTGATCTTGTGACGGGAGAACTTCAGGAGGGAGAATTTTATGTCGGCGCTCAGCGCATAGCGGCGGATTATCCCAATATTCCTTTCCCCAATGGCTGGAATGCCAATATCCGTGGCACGGATCTGAACTTACAGTACCCGGCAGGCTGGGAGGAAGCCAAAAAGATACGATATGCCCAAGGCTTTACTTCTCCGGCCCCAACATTTTTTGTGGGCAGAAGTCCTTTATCTGCACCGGAAAGCAGAGCAATGTATAAAGCTACTCTTGATTTTGATCCGGCTCTTGTGCTTGCCTACCACAGTCAGGGTCAGGTTATTTTCTGGAAATACCTTGATTATGAGCCGGAAAACTCACGGAAGATCGGTGAGCTTTTCTCCCGGCTCTCGGGATATGCTCTTGAAGAGACACCCTATCCCTCAGGCTTCGCAGGATACAAAGACTGGTTTATTCAGGATTTTGACCGGCCCGGCTACACAATAGAAACAGGTTTGGGGGAGAACCCGCTGCCCATTTCCCAGTTTTCCACAATTTATAAAGACAATGAGGGGATTCTGGCTTCGGGGGCGCTGGTCACTTAACAAAAATGCATCAGGTAAACCCTGATGCATTTTTCTCATTGATTTGGAACGGCAGTTGCAAAATAGATAATATCGCTGGTCGGTCTCTCCCAACCAAACTGAACAGGATTTATGAGCCGGTTGTTGATGATGGTTGATGCTGTCTGTCCGCCATCTAGAGCATAGGCTTTGATACATCCTCTTGCCACCATTGCATCGGCCGCCTGACGGAGAGTTGCGAGATAATAATAATCGGGCTGCTGACAGTTGATATTCATGGTCAGATAGTGCTTATCACCCAGCAGGCCCAGAGCGCTGCGGGCATAGGTATCATTTATCTCACCCCAAGGGTAATAATCGGGGGTAACATCAACTCCATCGTCAATCAGCACAGGGCCGAAGCACAGGGAAAAGAGCACATCGTTCTCTTCTATAAACTGCTGAGCTTCAGAAATGTCGCTGAACTGGTTGCGGTAGGAGAAAAGCATATCGCCATCGGTGGTGATATAACAGGTATCGCTGCTTGAAGGCTCGAAGCGGTAAATCTCCCGCTCGTACACCATTATGCCGCAGGCTCTGTCATGGTGGTAAAGGTCTCCGCCCACTGCAAGAACTGCATTGGTCTGTTTGGAAAACTCAGTGGCCAGATTGTGGTTGAAGCTTTCAAAGGTGTCGTCTGCAATTTTGCGGCGAAGCTGAGAGCCGTCAGCTATAAATGTTTCAGAAAATGTGCCCACTGCCATGGCCTCTACTTCCTGCCAGACAATGGTCAGGATACTCTCGTCCAGATAATAATGTATCTGGGTGCCGGGGATGAAGTCTATATCCTTATTCCATACAAGTTCCTGACCGTTTATAAGGGTCTGGGCAAGGGGACTTGCGATAAGCTCCTCTATAACAGCGGGATCTGTGGTGCTGCCAAACTTGCTGCGGTCAGGCTCGGGGCCTGCCTTGGCATTTTCATCGATGGTGTAAATCTTCCTTACATACTCAGGGCTTTCAACTGCAGCTGCACAAAGCTCTGCGGCGAACGCATCGGGATCAATATCCTTCAGCCCAAAGGCCGCCTGTACATCAGCTCCATTGAGAAGCTGCCACTGATCCTCTATATACTGAAGCTGCAGGGTCACTTCTGCCTGCTTGGTTTTGAAGTTCTCCAAACTCAGCTCGAAGGCCTCGTTTGCTGCAAGCTCCAGCCACTCCTGCCTGAAATTCAGCCCCTCATCATAAACATCGGAGCTGAACTCTGCCTGCTCCACAGCCTGGGTGAGCACTTCCTGTGCTCTTTCTTCAAGGCCAATGCCCACTTCGCTCAGATCCGGGCCGATAACAGTGACAGTCTGGCTTGCTTCTCTTTTTTCCACAAATGGGGCAGCTTTAATTTCATAGCCCAGGGAAGAACTAATACGCTCTGCAAGAGCCTTTCCGTTGTTTGTCTGTGCGTCTTTCAACTGAAGTGTCTGGAGCTGCTGATCCATCAGCTTGTCGATCGAAAGAGCGGGATCCGGAATTTTGGACAGACTGTAGGCTTCATAGCCGAAATAGCCGCCGGCGGCTCCTGCCACAAGCAATACAAGTATCAGCATTATCAATAGATGTTTTTTCATGGGATTCTCCGTTTATTGAAAAAGGCCCTTTTTTCAAAGGGCCTTTGGTTATTAAAATTCTGCGTTTCCGGTAGTGCGGGGGTGGAGCTCAACATCGCGGATGTTGGACACACCTGTCAGGTACATTACGATACGCTCAAAGCCCAGACCGAAGCCTGCGTGACGGCAGCTGCCGTAACGGCGCAGGTCAAGATACCACCAGTAATCCTCTTCCTTCAGACCAAGCTCAGCCATGCGGGCGGTGAGCACATCCAGACGCTCCTCGCGCTGGCTGCCGCCGATGATCTCGCCAACGCCGGGAACCAGACAGTCAGCTGCGGCAACGGTCTTGCCATCGTCGTTCAGGCGCATGTAGAAGGCCTTGATGTCCTTGGGATAGTCGGTGACGAAGATAGGCTTCTTAAAGACCTCTTCGGTGAGATAGCGCTCATGCTCGGTCTGCAGGTCGATGCCCCACTGGACGGGATACTCAAATTTCTTGCCGCTTTTAAGAAGCAGCTCAACCGCATCGGTGTAACTGACTCGCTCAAAATCATTTGCCACAACATTGTTCAGTCTCTCAAGCAGACCCTTGTCAACAAAGGAGTTGAAGAACTCCATTTCCTGGGGACACTGCTCCAGAACGGTGTTGATGATATACTTGACCATTGCCTCGGCAGTATCCATATAGTCATACAGGTCTGCAAATGCCATCTCAGGCTCGATCATCCAGAACTCGGCAGCGTGGCGCTGAGTGTAGGATACCTCTGCCCGGAAGGTGGGGCCGAAAGTATATACATCGCCGAATGCCATTGCAAAGTTCTCGGCATTGAGCTGGCCGGAAACGGTCAGGCTGGCTTCCTTACCGAAGAAGTCCTTGCTGTAGTCAATGCTGCCGTCCTCTTTTCTGGGTGGATTTTCCATGTCCAGAGTAGTAACGCGGAACATCTCACCTGCGCCCTCACAGTCAGAGCCGGTGATGATAGGGGTATGGATGTACATGAATCCCCGGTCGCGGAAGAACTGATGGACAGCCTGCGCGGCAACACTTCTCACGCGGAAGGTCGCGGAGAACAGGTTTGTTCTGGGGCGAAGATGCTGAATAGTACGGAGAAACTCCACGCTGTGGCGCTTCTTCTGCAGGGGGTAGTCGGGGGTGGAAGCGCCCTCAACAACTATCTCGTCTGCCTTAAGTTCAAAGGGCTGTTTGGCGTCCGGAGTAAGCACGAGGGTGCCGTGTACTATCAGGGCGGCGCCAACATTCTGCCTTGCGATCTCATCATAATTATTCAGACTGGACCTCTCAAACACGATCTGCAGCGACTTGAAGCAGCTGCCGTCATTGAGCTCAACAAATCCGAAGTTTTTCATGTCACGAACAGTTCTGACCCAGCCGCAAACAGTCAGCTTCTGACCGTCAAGTGCGGAAGCGTCGGCATAAATGCCGGAAATTTTCTGATGCTTCATGTGGCACCTATCCTTTCTTTGTGTCATTTGACACTCATATTTTCAATTATTACGGTATTTACCGCTGTCTGAGTATTATATACATTATACTCTTTTTTTTCAACTAGAAAATCATCTGTATGGGGGCTTCATAGTTGAAAAGTTCAATTTCTTTATATTCTCCGCCGGCTTCACCGTCACGAGTCCAGGCAACAGGCTCGTCAAATGTGAATTTCGCATGCTTTGTATGGAGAATCAGCAGCTTATCGCTGTCGTATCGCTGAGTTATAACGCTGGTGAGGATCTCACTGAGACCTTCCATATTTCCCGGGTCTTTAATGAGAAGAAGCTCGCTCATTCCGTCGCCCAGGCTGACCAACTGTTCCGGCAGCCGAATAATTCCCGCAGCGGAAGTTGAATTTGACATACTGCCGTACATCAGGTCTGCCTCAATTGTGCCGCCATCGTACTCAACTATGGTGTGATATGCGTGGATCTTGGGCAGGAGCATTGCACCCTGAACAACATACGCCAGGTGGCCGAATACCTTTTTCTGGTTCTGAGGCGTGGCGTAACTCGCTTCGGTAAAGGCGCCAAAGGCAGCAATATATGAAAAATACTTGTCAGGCCCAAAGCCTCCCACATCATAGGGATGGG
Organism: uncultured Oscillospiraceae bacterium; assembly: GCA_964649425.1. Lineage (GTDB taxonomy): Bacteria > Bacillota > Clostridia > Oscillospirales > Oscillospiraceae > Limivicinus. The sequence continues at coordinate 790 of CAZYTE010000044.1, read as the reverse complement.
GTGTGCCGTTAAGAATTTTCTCCACAGCCGCACGACCATCATTCTTCGGCAGATTGAGCGTTGTGGCCACATCATTGGCTGTGCCCATAGGGATGTAACCCAGGCTGGGCTTTTTTTCAAGCTTCATCAGACCGCTCATTACTTCGCTGAGGGTACCGTCTCCGCCAATGCAAACTACGGTGTCAAAATCAGAGCCGAAATTCTCCACAAATTCTGTTGCCTCTTCGCGCCGATGGGTAAAAAACAGGCTTGGCCTGTATCCGCCCTCGTCAAAAGCATTGAGTACTTCAACAAAACTGTACTTATAGGCACCGCGGCCGGCGTTTGGATTTACTATGAGCATTAGTTTTTTCATTTCATGGCCCCTTTCTCAGGGAGATTATACTTTGGCGAACAATCGCGGTCAAGGATATCGCGAAAAGTTAACAAATTATCCTATAAAAAGACCAAAGGGATGCAGAATTCTGCATCCCTTTTAACTCATTGCATTGAGATTAAGCCATCTCGTTGAGCTTGTTTGCCATCGCGGACTTCTTGTGTGCTGCGTTGTTCTTGTGCAGCAGACCCTTGCCGGCCGCGCGGTCAACAGACTTAACTGCAACTTTATAGGCACTGACGGCATTGTCACGGTTGCCCTCGGCAACAGCTGCGTCAAACTTTTTAATCATGGTCTTGAGCTCGGTCTTCTCAGCGCGGTTCTTGGCTCTGAGCTGCTTAGACTTTTCGTCTCTCTTGGCAGAAGATTTAATGTTGGCCATGTTTCAATCGCCACCTCCTCCTATAAAATTGA